>JBMDXS010000074.1:0-4593 GCA_048595045.1 Acidimicrobiia bacterium | reverse complement strand
ACCCAGGCCGAGCCCTCCAGGACGGCCTGCCCGGTCGAACAGCGTCGTGCGGCAACAGCGACATCGCGAACCCACGCCTCGACATCTGGGGAGGGCGCCGACACCTCGCCTTCGGGTTCGTATCCGATCCCCGTGATCGTTGCCGTCCCCAGTGGAGTCCAGACCTCGACCACCGCCATCCGATTCTGGGTCAGGGTGCCCGTCTTGTCGGTGCACAGGAATGTGGTCGATCCGAGCGTCTCCACGGCTTCCAGACGCCGAATCAGTGCATGGTGCGCCGCCATCCGCTGTGCCCCGATCGCCAGGGACAGCGTCACGGTCGGCAGCAGCGCCTCGGGGACGAGCGCCACCATCACACCGATGCCGAAGACCAAACCCGACTGGAGATCGAATCCGAGAGCCGCGCTGGCGCCGATGAAGGCCACCCCCACGCCCACCGCGATCAAGGTGGTGGTTCGGACCAGCCGACGGATCTCACGGGCCAGGGGCGTGACATGACGTCGCACCTGGGTGGTGAGGGCGGCGACCGAAGCCAGCCTCGTCGCTGCAGCGGTGGCATCGATGACGGCCATCCCCTCGCCCTCCACGACGAACGTGCCCGAATAGATGACGTCACCACGGCCCTTGTCGACGGCGACACTCTCTCCCGTGAGGATCGACTCATCGATCCGCAGGGAGTGGGCCTCCACTGCTGTCATGTCTGCGCTGACCCGATCACCCCCGGCGAGGACAACCAGATCGCCGGGGACGAGGTCGACGGCTTCGATCTCGCGGTGCTGTCCGTCCCTTATGACGGTTGCCCGTCGGGGCACGATCTCCCTGAGCCGCTCCCCCGCTCTTTCGGCCCGGTGCTCCTGGATGAAGGCGAAAAGACCATTGAGGAGGATCACCCCGAAAATGGCGAACCCGAGCTCAGGCAGCCCGGCAACGAAGGCGAGCCCGCCGGCGACCCACAGGAGTAGGGCGAAGAAGTGGAAGAGCTGACCGGCCAGCTGTCGCCAGACACCCGGCCCGCGGACGATGGGCAACCGATTCTGGCCATATGTCTCGAGCCTGGCCATCGCCTCCGACGTCGTCAGCCCGGAGGGGCGTGGTGGGATCGGGTCGCCCCGGCTCACCGGCCTGCCGGCACGACGAGACCCAGCTCCTCCATTCGCGACTCGACCTTGGCGACGATTTGCCTGGTGCCCACGACCGTGTCGGGGTTGAGACTCATCGAATCGATTCCGAACTCGACGAGACGTTCGGCCAAGTCGGGGAAATCCGACGGTCCCTGACCGCAGATCCCCACATGCCGGCCACTGCGGTGGGCGCCGACGATGGCCTGCCGCAACATCTCGACCACACCCTCATCGCGTTCGTCGAAGTCGAACGCCACCAACTCCGAATCGCGGTCGACTCCCAAGACGAGCTGGGTCAGGTCGTTGGAGCCGATGGAGAACCCGTCGAAGATCCGGGCGAAGGCCTCGACCTGGACGACGTTGTTGGGGATCTCGCACATCACGTAGACCTCCAACCCGTTCTCTCCACGGCGGAGACCGTTCTCGGCCATGACCTCCAGGACCCGCTCTCCTTCCTCGACCCGTCGGCAGAACGGGATCATCAACTTGATGTTGCTGAGACCCATCTCGTTGCGCGCCCGTCTCATCGCTCTGCATTCCAGGGCGAAGCCATCCCGATAGGCAGGGTGGGCATAACGGGAGGCACCCCGGAAGCCCAACATCGGGTTGGCCTCCACCGGTTCGAAAGCACGGCCGCCGAGGAGACTGGCGTACTCGTTGGTCTTGAAGTCCGACATGCGGACAACGACCGGTCTGGGATAGAACGCCGCCGCGATCGTGCCCACACCCTCTGACAGACGCTGGACGAAGAAGTCGGCTCCGTCGGAGGGGCCGATCATCTCGAGGATCGTGTTGCGCTCTTCGGCATCCTCGACGGCTTGTGGATCGAGCAGGGCCATGGGATGAGCCCGGATCGATTCGGAGATGATGAACTCCATGCGGGCCAGCCCGACACCGTCGGCGGGCAATGACGCCAGGCCGAAGGCGAGATCCGGATTCCCCAGATTGAGCATTATTTCGGTGTTGGTTCGGGGCACATCGGCTTGATCGATCTCGATGATCTCGGTAGGGATCTCGCCCGCGTAGACGAATCCGATGTCTCCCTGAGCGCACGACACGCTGACAATCGACTCGGAAGCCAGGATCTCGGTGGCGTGCTCGGCACCCACGACTGCGGCGATCCCCAATTCGCGGGCCACGATTGCGGCATGACAGGTCCGCCCGCCCCGGTTGGTGACGATGGCGGCCGCGGTCTTCATCACCGGCTCCCAGTCGGGGGTCGTGGTGTCGGCCACCAGCACCTCTCCGGGCTTGAATTCCGAAAGCTGAGTGGTCGACTTGATCACCCTCACCGGGCCTTTCGCGACGGCGCTGCCGACGGCGCGTCCCGCCACCAATGGATCGCTCGATGGATGTACCCGATAGTGCCGCAGGGTCGTCGTCTCCTTCTGAGACGCAACGGTCTCCGGTCGAGCCTGGACGAGATATAGCTGACCGTCGATGCCGTCCTTCGCCCACTCGATGTCCATGGGCATGGGATGTCCGGCCTTCTCGCTGTAATGACGCTCGACCTCGATCCCGTATCCCGCAAGCGTGAGAACTTCGTCATCGGTCAGGCAGAACCGCCCACGGTCGATGTCAGGGGTGGGCACGTTCGCCGTGGTCTGACCGCCGCGGCCCTGCGCATAGACCATCCGGATCTGCTTTCGGCCCATGTTGCGCCGCAATACGGCCCGGTGACCCTGTTGGTACGTCGGCTTGTGGACGTAGAACTCGTCCGGGTCGACCACCCCCTGCACGACGTTCTCACCCAGCCCATAGGCGCCCGTGATGAAGACGACATCACGAAATCCCGATTCTGTATCGAGTGTGAACAGCACACCACTAGAGGCAAGGTCCGACCTGACCATCTTCATCACGCCGACCGAGAGGCCGATGCTCAGGTGATCGAATCCCTTGTCGATCCGGTAAGAAATCGCTCGGTCGGTGAAGATGGAGGCGAAGCAACGGCGACATGCCTCCAGCACCCTCTCCGAGCCGTGGACATTGAGGAAGGTCTCGTGTTGCCCGGCGAAGCTCGCGGTGGGGAGGTCCTCGGCAGTCGCCGAGGACCGGATCGCCACGCTGAGGTCGTGCCCGTACTCCCCCTCCAGGCGACGGTAGGCATCGACGATCTGCGTGCGGACGTCGTCAGGAAGCGGGGACTCGTACACGATTTCCCGGGCGCGGCGAGCCCGCTTGGCCAGATCGGCCACGTCGGTCTTGTCTACGCCGGCGAGGACGTCTCTCAGTGAGTCCCAGGCACCTGATGCAGTCAGCGTTTCTCGATATGCGTCGGCGGTGACCGCGAAGCCATCGGGAACGTTGACTCCCAGGGGGGTGAGCTCGCGGTACAACTCACCAAGAGAGGCATTCTTGCCTCCCACCTCGGCGACGTCTCCGATACCGAGCTCGCCGAACCACTTCACGTATCGACTTACTTGTCCCATCACGCACCCTCTTGGTCAGCGGAGTTGCACCGGGTATTCCCGGATGTTGATGCGGCTCCCATCCTCGGCCGAGATCTCCCAAACGATCAACGAGCCGAACTGCTCTCTGTCGATGGTGAACGGGATGTCGACTTCCCATTCCCCCCAACAGCCGGTCCCACAGGAGGCCATCACTGTGTCTTCGAACAGTGGCAGGCCGTCATCGTCGGTGAGCATCACCTGGGACACGGCCTCGAACACGTTGCTCAGACCGCTCACGTGGACGGGGCTGATGACCGGCTCCCCCCACGCCGGAGAATCGACGAAGATCGGAGGCAGTTGGTCGTAGTAATCGGCGCGTTCCTGCGGCCCGTCGAGCTCGATTCCCTCCCCCGAGAAGACGGTCACCGGCTGTCCCTCTATCGTGAACTCGACCTGGTCGACACCATCGACTCGGGTGAGGGTGTAGACGACCTGGGCCAGCCTGGCGAACATGGAGAACGATCCACCTCCGTCGTCGAACTCGTCGCTGAGGTCGACGGTTGCCAGCCCATTCTCGACCTCGACGCCGAGAACCGAAGTGCCTTCGGGTATGGCCGTGGAGATCGAGGGGGTACCCGCAGTCTCGTCCTCTGATGGTCCCGCGACCAGGGCCTCCATCGAGGCGGTGGCGAGGTCTGGTTCGGCCGAAGCGGAGCGATACACGGGTACCAGGAAGGGGCCGCCGGCGCCCTCCTCGAGCTCCTCCAGGAGGAAGTAGGCAGCGATCCCGGTGGCCACCGGTGCTGTGGTGGTTGTAGTGGATGGTTCCGTGCTGGTTGTGGTTGGTGCTTCGGTGGTGCTCGTTGTCGGCACCACCGTCGTGGTGGTCACATCGTCGGTCGTCGTGGTCGAATCCCCGCCCTCCGATCCGCAGCTCGACAGCACCAGCGTCACCGCGGCGAACAGGCAGAGCGACCGCATCATCGGTCTCATGGCACAATCGTTCGACGTTCGGCGATCTCCGAACAGGGGCGTTGGTCCCGATCACCCAGGACTCCTCCCCAGAGGACTCGGCATGATTC
>JBMDXS010000073.1:0-4694 GCA_048595045.1 Acidimicrobiia bacterium | reverse complement strand
GAGTCGGCCATCAGCTTGGGGATGGTCGGGGCGGTGATGGTGACCCTGGTCCTCGGCTGGGTGCTCATGAACGCGGTGAGGTCTCATCATCGCCGCGCGAATCCAACTTCGAACTTGACACTCTCACTGGTCACCTTCATCGCCATCGAGAGCATCGCCGGTCCCACTATCGCCCAGCCAGGGTTAACCCTGACCCTCGTCGCTCTTCTCGTTGCAGCGGGATCGTCCGGCCTGGCCACCATGCCGGAAGAGAGCGATGACCTGCGGTCACCGGAGGGCCTGGCATGACGCCCAAGGTCCTCATATCCGCGTACAGCGCTGAACCTGACCGGGGCTCGGAGAGTGGAGCCGGCTACTCGATCGTCCGGGCGGCCGCGGAGATCGCCGAGGTCTGGGTGATCACGCGCGCCAACAATGTTGCGTTGCTGCAGGACGCGTTGGAGGCCCAACCACCCGGCCATTCGGTTCATATCGTGCCGACGGAAGTTTCGAAGAGGGCTCTCAGGCTGAAACGCCGTTACAACGCCGTAAGACCCTATTACGCCCTCTGGCAGCGCGTGGTTAGCAAAGCGGCAGTGCGGCTCGACAGCGAGGTGGGGGGTTTCACCCTGGCTCATCATGCGACGATGAGCGCGTTTTGGATGCCGGTGGGAGTCGCTCGGCTTCCCAGACCGCTGGTCATCGGGCCGATCAGCGGGGGCACATTCACCCCTCGTCCGCTTCTTGGCACCCTGGGGCCGCGCGGCCTTCTCATGGACTCGATGCGTTTCGCCAATGCTCACGTCGCGGCGGCAATGAACAGAGAGGTGTGGCAACGTGCCGAGGTGGTCATGGTCCAGAATCGGGAGATGGAGGCGTTCGCCAGAACCCGGCTGGGCGTCAAGGGGCAGATGATCGTCCAATCTCACGCTACGAATCCGCCGATCGGCGCTCTTCCGCCCAGGCCAGAGGTCAGGTCTCCGTTGGTCCTCTTCATCGGTCGTTTGGTGACGTGGAAAGGGATCCTCCTCGCCTTGGATGCGTTCGAGCGGGTTGGAGATGACTCGGCCCGCATGGTCTTCGTCGGCGATGGTGCTGACCGCGGCTTGTTGGAGAGGGAAGTGCATCGTCGCAACCTGGGGCACAAAGTAGAGATCGCCGGACAGCTACCTCGGGAGAGGGTCCTCGAGCTCATGCTCGGAGCGTCCTGTCTCCTCTTCCCATCTTTCCATGATTCCGCCGGCTTCGTGGTGTCCGAGGCCCTGGCCCTGGGTCTGCCTGTTGTCTGCCTGGACCACGGAGGCCCGGGAGAACTGACCCGAGCATGGTCCCGTACCCCTAGCGTGTCGGTAAGACCCAAGGGGGCGGATACGACGGCCGCCGAGCTCGCCTCGAGTGTGCAGCGCTTCATATCCGAACCGGCGCCGATACCCGACGAGATCGTGACCGCCGACGTCGATCTGGCCACCACGATCGCCAGGGCTTATGAGATCGCCATTCGCCAGGGCCCCCTTGTCAGCTGAGAGTGGGTCGCGACGCGCCCGGACTGCGTTGGCCTTGCTCGAGGAGTTGGACCAGGAAGGTATCGAGCACTGTGTGCTGAGGAATCACGAGGAGATTCCAGTCGAGCCCGGACGCGACATAGACCTCCTCGCCCGCGATGAAGCGCTTCCCGTAGTCGAGAGGATCCTGGCCCCGATCGCTGCAAGGGAAGGTTGGAGCGACCTGGTTCGCTGTCGAGGCCATCATGAGGGGACCAGCTACTACCTCATCCGATCATCGACCAGGGTCGAGCAACTCGAGCTCCACTTCACAAGGATCAGATGGGCGGACATCGATGTGCTCACCTCCCAGGAGGTGCTGGCTCGGCGGGTCCGGTCATCTGAGGGCATCTGGATCGCCGACCCGGTGAGCGTCGGTGTGCAACGCATTATGCAATTCGGCCTCTCCGGGCAGTTGATGGATATGAAACAGGAATACTGGGATGAGACCCGCTACCTGGCCAGCGTGAGGTCCGACGAGCTCGCCGCCGAGCTGACAGGGCTGGCAGGTGACGCTGAGATAGCACGCGGGCTCGTTCGAGCCCTGGCCGCGGGCCGGCTCCCCGTGGCCGCCGATTTGATCAGTAGACAGAGAACCTATTTCGTCGCTCACCGAGCAGGACGTCAGCCGATCTCCACTCTCGCCGCCATCGCCAGGAGGGCTGGGTCGAGATATCTGTGGCGAGCCAAGTCGGCCTACTGCGGCGTGGTCGTCGTCGCCGGAGACGAGGATCTGGCTCAGACCCTGGCGAAGTCGATCGATCCTCTGTTTCTTCGGATCGCCCGTTTCCGATCGGAGGAACTAGACCCCCACACCTTGAGAGAAGCCCAGGGCGTCGTCAAAAGGGCCGGTGCCGTGGTCGTGATCACCGACCAGCCCCTCGCCGAGCTGGAGCGACCCGACTGGGGGGAGACAGCCGTCTTCGTGGACGATCCATCCGGAGTCGAGGTCGTGATCCGGCGGTTCCTCGACAACCACATGCGTTTGTACCCGACCAGTGGCTAGTCGTCGTTCTCGAAGTCCCGATCCGAGTGAGCCGCAGTGTATGCAGCAACTATCTTCGAGGCGGCTCGATCGATGGAGTGCCGATCCTGGACCAACAGCCGAGCCTTCTCGCCCGCCCCCTCGAGCTGCTCTTTCGACATGCGGATCACGTCTACGATTCGCGCCGCGACTGCTCTCGGATCGTGGGGAACGAGCCAGCCGGCGCCGTAGCGCTCGGCGACAGCAGCGAAGTTGGTCTCGGCGGTGAGGATCCCGGGCAGCTTGCTGGCGAACGCCTCCTGGATCGAGTACGGAGACGTCTCATATCTGGACAACTGGATGTAGCAGTCCCCATCCAGAAGGGTCTCGACTTTCTCTCTCCCGAATAGTGGCCCGGTGAAGACGACGCTGTTGGAGATATTCAGGTCCTGTGTCATCTTCTCCAGGCGTGGCCCGCTTCCTCGCCAGAACGGGCCGATCAGGACGAGGCAAGCCTGCGATCCGGTCGACATTGCCAAGCTCCAGGCTTCAAACAACACGTCCAGACCCTTTTGATAGGGGTCCAGCCGGCCCAGGAAGATGAAGACTCTCGTTTCAGGGGTCAGACTCAGTTGACTGCGAAGCCGGCCCGTGGCCGGCCCGACCTCGTCGAACTCGGACGGATCGATGGCGTTGCGAACGACGAACACCGGCGCCTCGGGGGCGTATCTGGAGATCGCATCGAGCTCGTTGGCGGCGGTTGCGTGGATCCCGGCGGCGTCGGCATTGATACGATCGTCGAAGAGTTTCTTGTAGGCCATCTTCCTCATCCGATGTCGCTTCAACGCGCCCGGCTCCCACATGGCGTGAGGGGAGACGAAGTAGTCAATGTCCCGTTGCTTCAGGAGTCTGCTCAGACGGAACATGTGAGGGTCGTGAGGGGCTTGGATGTGGACCACATCGACGTCCGAGTCCGGGCCATCGAGACGGGCCACCAGACCAGGATGAACGGAGAAGGGCAGGCGTGTCCTCGGATAGGCGTAGACAGGCAAGCCAGAACGATCGATGATTTCCGCCTCTGGAGAGCTGCTCTCCATCCCGTAGACTCCAACGTCGTGACCGAGGCGGAGTTGCGCGTGGGCGAGGTGGTAGGTGTGGCGAATGATGCCGTCCGCATTGTCGGGATTGCAGCGACCACGAACGACATGTCGGATCTTCATCGACTAATTCTCACCCGGTCCATATGCGCAGCCCGTCTGTTGTTCGTGTCGACTATCTCGAGCCGTTCCTGGCGCCATCGTGGCCGATAAGCAGGACGAAAGGCAAGACGACAACCGAACCCTCGCCGGCCTCTCTGGCGAGATCCGCGCTTTCGCGCCCGCCATCTTGGATCAGGGCGTCTGGTCGTTGGCGGGGTTCGTCGCATCTGCCCTCGTGGGCCGACTTCTGGGAGCCGAGGCCCTGGGTGTGTTCGCCATCGGGACGGCGATCATCTTTGCGGCTGGCGGTGTTGTCAATAGCCTCGTTCTCGATCCTGCGGCAGTCATCGGGCCCAGGGATCACGATCGACGTTTGAAGTCATACGGGGGAGTGGTTCTGATCGCGACCGCCGCCCTGGGGGTCGTCGCAGTGGTGGCGGGAGTCGTGACCCTCATCACAACAGATGGCGAGTGGGGGTGGACGGTGGCCGTCTCGCTCTTCTCGACTCTTCCCATCCTGGTGGCTTGGGCTTCCCGACGTCTTCCCTACCTCACGAGCGAGCCCGTCACGTCATTGGTCGGGACCACGGCCTATCTAATGGCCGTGATCGTTGGAATCATGATCGCCGACCGGTTGGATGCCCTGACGGTGACAACGGCCATCGCCCTACTCGGAGTTGGTGGGCTCGTCCAAGCTGTTGTCGTCATTCCTCGTTGGCACCCTCGATACGCCCTGATCAAGAACGGACCCGTCGTTCGCCGGATCGCCCGGGAGCACTGGGTCTTTGGACGTTGGTATCTGGCTGCTGAGGCGGCCTCATGGATGCTGAACTACGGGCTGGCAGCGATTTCGGCCGCCGTCATAGGACTGGGCCCGGCCGGGGCCTTTCGAGCCAGCCAGGTCCTCTTGCGCCCCTACGGCGTGGTGTTCGTGGGAATGGGGTTGGCGTATCTGCCCAGGCTGACTCGCATCTACCGGGACCATTCGGTCGAGACGGCTGAATTGGGCGT
>JBMDXS010000072.1:0-3109 GCA_048595045.1 Acidimicrobiia bacterium | reverse complement strand
TCTGCGTTACTTCCCCGGGCTCTTCTCCTGGTTCGGCAACCTGCCCGGTGACATCCACAGGGAGACCGAGAACACGACCGTGTTCATCCCGATCACATCGATGCTGGTCGTGAGTGTGGTCGCCAGTGTCCTGCTCAGCCTCCTGGGTCGTCTGTTTCGAGGCGACTAACGGTCAGGCCTCGGGCACATCCGGGATGCGCCCGGTCATGACGATCTGGTCCGATGCCTCAGGCCCGTCGGCCTCGCTCTCCAGCGTGACCCAGATCGACGGGTACTCGGCGAGGGGCACGCCCGACCAGAGGACGATCGGCATCTCATCGCCACGGAGATGGAAGGTGCCAATGCTGACTCCCTCCCCGTCATCGCTCCAAACCCAGCCCTGGTAGTAGCTGCCTTCCGGGGCAGGGGGAAGACCGGTGACCTCGAGACGGACCCACCATCCGGCATCTGTGGGCCCGAACTCGGCCTCACCGCTGGCTGCAGTCTCGAGCTCGGTCCCACTCATGGCCACGACGTTGTCCTGGTCAACCCTCATCACGCTCATCGTCCCCCACGCCAGCGCCGCGAACGCGACCAGCCCGCCCACACCTGCCAGGACGAGGGCCCAGCGTCCCGTCCGTGCCTCCGCCATCGCCGGTTGACTAACTGCCTCACTGGCCAGCGAGGCGAGGATTTCGTCTCCAACTTGGGGTGGCGGCTCGGCCCACGTCGCCCCGGAGCCCAGGACATCACGGATCAGGTCGAGCCTGTCGTTGCTCTCCCCGGAATCCGATGAACCTGTGGCCAGGTATTGCGCGCGCGAATCTTCAGTGGTCATAGCCCTCTCTCAGTACGTCCCCTGATCGCCCCTGGTTCACACTTCCTCCACGTGCTTGAGCATGGCCAGCAGCCGCTGGTGGGCCCGGTGTGACCTCGACTTGACCGTGCCCACCGGGATGTCGAGGCGTTCGGCGATCTCGACATGGGTCAGCCCATCGAAGTGGCTCATCCTGACCACTTCCCTCTCTTCGTCGGGCAGCCGGTCGAGGGCCGACCTGACCTCGAACACCTCCCAGACGGTCTCCAGCCCGACGGGGAGGTACACGACATCCACTTCGTCGCTCACCACCACCCGGGCCCGCTTTCGATATAGATCGATGGCGGTGCGCCGAGCGATGGCGTAGATCCAGGGCCCGAAGCTGCGATCGGCGTCGTAGGTCGAGGCGGCCCGCCAGGCTTTGACGAAAGTCTGTTGGGTGGCGTCGGCGGCCAGGCCGTGGTCGCCCAGGATGCTCATCGACAGGGCGAAGACCGGCCCGCCGAATCGGTCGTAGACCGCCTTGACCGCAGCCTCGTCACCGAGCCGGAAGCGCTCCAGAACCTCGCGGTCCATGAGGTGGATTCTGCCAGGTCGTGAACCATGCGCAGATCTGATGCGTACTGGGAGACGAGAAACCTGGAGGAAACATGAAGCGAACCAGACTTTCCCTGCTCGTCGCCGGTCTCCTGGTGATCGCCGCGTGCGGGACCGATGCCGAGGAGGGAACCAGTGAGACCACAGTGGCCGGGACCGACGCCCCCACCACATCGGCTGCCGAGGAGGCCACCACGACGGCCGCAGCCGAAGAAACCACTACGTCCGCTGCTGCAGAAGCCACCACCTCCGCTGCGATGGCCGAGGGCGTCCACACCGCCGACACAGATCTAGGATCGATCCTGGTGGATGGGGAGGGATTCACTCTCTACCTCTTCACCAACGACACCGAGGGGACCAGCAACTGCAACGAAGGTTGCATCGAGAACTGGCCGGCCGTGCCCGGTGACACCGCGGTTGGATCCGATCTCGACGCCTCCCTCTTCTCGACTATTGCCCGCGCCGACGGGAGCGCGCAGCTAGCGGTGAATGGCATGCCGCTCTACCGGTACACGCCTGACGCAGCGCCGGGTGACATCAATGGCCAGGGCGTGGGTGGGGTTTGGTTCGTCGTCGGAGCCGACGGGAACATGATCGAAGGGCCCGAAGCGACCAACGACTTCGATCGCGGCGACTACTAGGCCGGCGTCAACGACGCCACATCCAGGGACGTCTCCCAGGTGCGACAACTGGGAGACGTCCCTGTCGCGCGCCTAGGGTGAAACAGCTTGACCGGCACCTTCGACACCGTCGACGACTACATCGCCTCATTCCCGTCCGAGGAGAGGTCGGTGTTGGAAGAGATGCGTCGACTCGTCCGCGGCGTTCTACCCGACGCCGTCGAAGAGATCAGCTATCAGATCCCTACCTACAAGGTGGGCGATGAGGCCCTCGTCCACTTCGCAGGGTGGAAGAGCCATGTCAGTCTCCACCCCGTCCCAGTGTTGGAGGAGCCCCTGGAGAGAGAGGTCGCTCCATTTCGATCCGGTAAGGACACCGTCCGTTTCCCCTTGAGCGAGCCTATCCCTGACGGGTTGGTGACCCGGATCATCGCTGCGATGCGGGACGCGAGAACGGGCGCCGGGGGCTGAAGAGCACCCGACGCCCGTCTGGGATCGGGGGTCGACCAATCAGCGAATCTGACCTCTGATCTCGCCGGCGGTGAACTTCTCGGTGTGGTTGTTGACGACCAGGGCCGCCCTGATGTGTCTGCGCAAGGTGAGTTCCTCCCTGCGCCTGCTTCAGGCCCTACCTGCGGTTCGTCTCTTCAATACGAAGCGCGGCACCGGGCGGTTCGGGGCAATCCCGGGTGTTCCGGAATGGGGGCCCTCAGCCTCGCCCGGGGGTGTGACCGGAGGAGGCTGAGGACGCAGTGGTCCGTGCGAGTCGACTGACCCCAGATCAGCTCTGGTCGTCTGACCGAGCCTTGAACGACCTGAGACCGATCAGGATGAGCCCCCCAAGGGCGAGCAGACTCATGGCCAACTGGCCGAGCATGGTGGCATCCACACCGGTGAAGGGCAGTTCTCCGGCCACGATGGTCGTCCCGAGGACCTCGTCCGGAGTAGTTCCCGGATCGGCGATGGTGGTAGTCGTCGACGTGATCGTGGTGCCCAGGACCTCGTCGCCGATCGTGGTGGTGGTCGAGCCCGGATCGGTCGTAGTGGTGCTCGACCCCGGATCGGTCGTGGTCGTCGTCCCCTCGGTCGTGGTCGT
>JBMDXS010000071.1:0-7609 GCA_048595045.1 Acidimicrobiia bacterium | reverse complement strand
ATCGCCGCCACAGGCTGCGATGAGAAGGGCGATGACGGCTACCAACGCCCATAGGCGTCTTTTCATCTTGTTTCCTTCCTCCTCCGGTTGCCGTCCACCAGGACGGCAATTCACCGTGCGATCGGGCATGGGGTCGGACCGACCTGTGCACCGACGCGGGCGAGCATAACGCCCATATGTTTGGCCCCGCAACAAATAGACCGATAAGGTTCCACCTGTTCGATACGCGACCCGGGAAGCACTTGAACCGCACCCAGATCACGGCGGGGCAGGATGCCCACCATCGGCCCCGGGGTGTCGCCGCCGAGGAGCTTCGCCGCCACAACCTGGCCACCTTGCTCGAGCGTCTTCATCTGCTCGGGCCCACCTCCCGCTCCGATCTCACGGCAACGATGGGGCTCAACCGGTCGACCATCGCCGACCTCATCGGGGAGCTCGCCGGCCTCGGCCTGGTCGAGGAGGGCCCGGCGCAAGCGAGCTCAGGCCCGGGTCGCCCATCACCGATGGTCCGGACCCGTCCCGATGGCGCCACCGTCCTCGCCGTCGAGTTCTCGGTCGATTCCGTCGCCGTGGCCACGGTTGGTCTGGGCGGCCACGTCTTCGGTCAGGTGCGCGAACCGAGGCCGAGGGCCAGAGTCTCGCCCGACAAGACGATCGAACAGGTGGCCAGGCTGGCCCGCCCATTGATCGAGTCGCTCCCCAGCGATGCTTCGCTCACCGGGGTCGGGGCCGGTGTCGCCGGTGTCACCCGCCGTTCCGACGGATTCGTCCATCTCGCTCCCAACCTGGGATGGCACAACGTCCCGGTCGGGGAGATGCTCTCGGCGAAGCTGGGCCTCGACCAGCCGGTGCTGGTCGCCAACGAGGCGGACCTCGGTGCCCTCGCCGAGTACCGACGAGGGGTCGGAGCGGGGGTGCCGCACCTGATCTACCTCTCGGGCGAGGCCGGGATCGGCGCCGGGATCATCCACGACGGCAAGCCGATGCTGGGCGCCGCCGGCTACGCAGGTGAGGCAGGCCATACCCTGGTCAACCCGGACGGCCATCGGTGCCGGTGCGGGGCCAGGGGGTGCTGGGAGACGGAGGCAGGTGAGGAGGCGTTGGCTCGACATGCCGGGATCCCGGAAACCGTCGCCGGACTCGGGGTCCTCGACACAGTGATGACCCGGGCCGACATGGGGGACGAGACGGCGTTGGCCGGAATCGCCGAGGTGGGAAGGTGGCTGGGTCTCGGCATCGGCAACCTGATCAACGTCTTCAACCCGCAACTGGTCGTCTTGGGTGGTCTCTACCACCCCCTGTTCCCCTTCCTCGAGAGGGCGGTCTACGAAGGGGCTCGTCTGGCTGCCCTGGATGCTCCCGGTGATGTCGCGGAGATCGCGGCCAGCGGCCTCGGTCCGGACGCCCCCTTGATGGGCGCCGCCGAGCTAGCCCTCTCCGAGATCATCGCCGATCCGGCGGGGAACCAGCGGACGCAGAGCGGATGAGGATCAGGCCCGGGCCGCGGCGTCTGCGAAGATTCGCTCCATGACCTCCAGATTGGCCACTGCGTCGTCGGGGGGCGTGGGCACCGGGGCTCCCTCCCGGATGGATCGGGAGAAGGCGTCGGCCTGGATCCGGTACTGGTCGGCTGCATCGATCTGATGGGCGACGATCTTGGGGTCGACCGGGGGATCCCCGCCGGCAATGGACAGCACCCGGGTGGGGCGATCGGGTGGGATGTTGAACGGGATCTCCACAAGGAGACGACCCTCGGTCCCGTAGATATGGACTCGTTGATCGTCCTCCAGCTGGGTCGAGCAGGTGAAGGTTGCGTGACGCCCGTCGAAGTCGAGGACGACCGATGTCAGCACGTCGGTCCCGAACGACGGATCCCGGCGAATCGCCGCAATCACCTCCGTCGGCTCGGCCTCGAACAGCATCCTCGCCACGTTGACCGGGTAGCAGCCGATGTCGAAGAGGGAGCCTCCCCCTGCGTCGACCCGGTTGCGGATGTCCTCCGGATCGACGTTGTGATAGGAGAAGAACGACTGGACGGAGCGGAGCTCGCCCACGGCCCCATCGGCAACGAGTCGGCGCACCTCGACCCAGAGCGGATGGAGCCGGTACATGAATCCCTCCATCAACTGCACGCCGGAGCGCTCTGCGGCCGCGATCATCTCCCGGGCCAGGGCGCTGCTGGTGGAAAGCGGCTTCTCACACAGGACGTGTTTGCCGGCCTCGGCCGCGGCGATGGCCCATTCGTGATGGAGATGGTTGGGCAACGGGATATACACCGCCTCGATATCGGGATCGTCGAGGAGCTCCCGATAGCTCCCGTAGGCACGGGGTATCCCGAGGGATCTCGCGGTGGTGGCGGCACGCTCCCCCGAACGGGATGCAATGGCAGTCACCTGGCTGAGGTCGGACCCCAGCATCGCCGGTATCACCTTCTTGACGGCGATGTCGGCACAGCCGATGACACCCCATCTGACTGTCTCGGTCACCGCATATCCTCCTCCACTCGACAGAATCACGCGATGCGGCATTGTGTCGATGCGTGCCGGCCCCGGCAAACGTGAGCGGGAAGGCAGTTGCCTGGGCGGTGGCCGGTGTGACGACCGGAGTCATCGTCACGGGGGCGCTGGTCCTCGGTGGGTTGGCGCTGTTCCGTCCGGATCTCCCCGAGACAGCCTCCCCGCCCCCCCGATTCCTGGAGGAGTCGTCGGCGGCCGGTCTCGATCACGTATACGACGGCGAGTTCCAGTACTTCGTCGGCGGTGGGGTGGCAGTTCTCGACTGCGACGAGAATGGATGGCCGGATCTGTACCTGGCCGGTGGGGAGGGCTCGGACTCCCTCTATCGCAACATCTCCCAAGTCGGCGGGCCTCTCTCCTTCACCGAGGTCCATGAAGCCGGAACCGGCCTCACTGCGGTCACCGGGGCCTACCCAATCGACATCGACAGCGACGCCCACACCGATCTTGCCGTGCTCCGGGTCGGCGAGGACGTGTTGCTCCGCGGCTTGGGTGATTGCGTCTTCGAACCGTCCAACGAGAAGTGGTCGATCGAGGCCTCCGACGACTGGACCGTCGGGTTCAGCGCGACCTGGGAAGGCGCTTCTGCATTCCCGACGATGGCCTTCGGCAACTATCTCGCCGAGGATGGGCAGACGTCGGGTGAGTGCGAGGATCATCGCCTCTTCCGTCCCGAAGACGATGATTCCGGCCTGCCCACCTTGGCCCAGGGTTACGGCCGGCCCGTCTCCCTGAGCCCGGGGTTCTGCACGCTCTCCATCCTCTTCAGCGACTGGGACCGATCGGGCCGGCACGACCTGCGCATGACCAACGATCGTCATTACTACCGGAACGGGGAGGAGCAGCTCTGGCGCGTGGCCGTGGGCGAGGAGCCCCGTTTGTACACGCGCGAGGAGGGTTGGCAGCCGATGCAGATCTGGGGCATGGGGATCGCCGGCCGGGACGTGACCGGTGATGGTCTACCCGAGTACTTCCTCACCAGTCAGGGGGACAACAAGCTGCAGACCCTGGCCGCCGGGCCGTCTCGGCCCGAGTACGTCGACATCGCCTTCGAGCGTGGGCTGACCGCACACCGGCCCTACGCCGGGGACGTCGCCGCGCCCTCCACGGCCTGGCACCCCGAGTTCGAGGACGTCAACAATGACTCCCTCGTCGACCTGTTCGTGTCGAAGGGCAATGTCGAAGCCCAGGTCGGTTACGCCGCTCGAGACCCGAGCAACTTGCTGCTGGGAAACCCGGACGGGACATTCACCGAGGGGGCCGCGGCGGCCGGGATCGTGGACTTCGCCAGATCGAGAGGAGCTGCATTGGCCGACTTCAACCTCGACGGGATGCTCGACCTCGTCGAAGTCGCCCGACGGGAGAACGTAAGGCTCTGGCGAAACGTCGGCTGGGGCGACGAAGCCGGCCCACAGGAGATGGGCAACTGGGTAGCCCTCGACCTCCGGCAGCCCGCGCCCAACGTCGACGCCATCGGCTCCTGGGTCGAGCTTCGCGTCGGCAACCGGGCCCTCGAGAAGGAGATCACCATCGGGGGAGGCCATGCCGGGGGCCAGCTCGGGTGGGCTCACTTCGGGGTTGGGGAGGCGGATAGCGTTGAGGTGCGGGTGCAGTGGCCGGACGGGGAAAGGGGGCGATGGATCGAAGTGGGAGCCAACCAGTTTGCGATCATCGAGCGCGACGCCCCGCAGGCCGTGATTTGGGACCCGGCCGGGTGACTGCATGAGCCGGGCACGGCTGACTCCCGTGGAGCTGCCCGAATTCGGCGCGGCCTCGCCCATGCCGGTCATCCCCAGGCAGATCTATGAGAACCGGATGGACCGTCTCCGGCGGCGGATGTCAGAGCGGGGCTTGGACCGCGTCGTTGTCTACTCGGACCGCGAGCACAGCGCCAACATCTCTTACCTGACCGGGTTCGACCCCCGGTTCGAGGAGGCGATCCTGGTGGTCGGCCCAGATGATGAGGCGGCGATCCTGGTGGGTAACGAGTGCTGGGGGATGGCCGGGGCGGCGCCTCTGGAGATGCGACGTCATCTCCTCCAGGATCTGAGCTTGCCCAGTCAGCCGCGGGACCGCTCGAGATCGCAGACCGAGATCTTCGCCGACGAGGGCATCGGGCCCGGTAGCCGGGTCGGAGTCGTCGGCTGGAAGATCTTCGGGGACGGGACCAGCATCGACGTTCCCCACTTCATCGTGGATGTGTTGCAGCGCATCACTGGACCCGACGGCTCGGTGGAGAGCGCCACCGACATCCTCATCGGCGCGGCCGACGGGCTGAGAGTGATCAACGAGATCGACCAGCTCGCCTATCACGAGTGGGCCGCGTCCCACACCTCGAGCGCCGTGCGACGTGTCGTCGCCGGCATCGAGCCCGGGATGACCGAGCGGGAGGCGGTCCGCCTGCTCGAATGGAATGGGACTCCCCTGTCCTGCCATCTGATGCTGACTGCAGGCCCCAGGGCGTCGCTGGGTCTGCTCAGCCCCGGCGACCGGCCCATCGAACACGGCGACCGATTCACCGTCGCCTACGGGATCTGGGGGGCGCTCAACTGCCGGGCGGGGTTCGTGGCAGAGGGGCCCGAAGACCTGCCCGCCCCCATTGCCGACTATGTCGACCGTCTCGTGAGACCCTATTTCGAGGCCGTCGCCGAATGGTACGGGGCACTGCATGTCGGGCAGAAGGGCGGTGTACTTCAGGAGATCGTGGATCGCCGGCTCGGGGATCCGTTCTTCGGGATCTTCCTCAACCCGGGCCACCAGATCCACCTCGACGAGTGGGTCAACTCCCCGGTTGGCCCGGGCTCGGAGATCGAGCTGGCCTCGGGGATGGCGATGCAGGTAGACATCATCCCGGCCACAGGCACCGACTACTTCACCACCAACATCGAAGACGGGATCGCTCTCGCCGACGAGGCGCTGCGCGAGGAGCTCGCCGACCGTTATCCGGAGGCGTGGAGCCGGATCAACGCCCGGCGTGAGTTCATGAAGGGCTCACTCGGCATCGATCTCCACCCCGACGTCCTCCCCTTCTCCAACATCCCCGCATACCTGCCCCCTTTCCTGCTCCGGCCCGACCACGTGATGGTGATGACCGGCTAGGGGTGAGTGCCGCGAGTCAGTCCTCTCCTGCCTCCCCGACGATCATCCAGGTGCCCCCGCTTCCGGGGCTCATCACGAAAGTGCGGGCGAATGGCTCGCTTACGCGCCCCTGCTCGGTTCCGACGGTGTCGTAGGTGACCTTCTCGACGGTGCCGGTCGTGACGAGGCCCAGACTTGCTCCCCCCTGCGGGCCATCGGTGAACACGACATCGAGGTGCATCGTGTCGAAGGAAAAGACGGGTACAACGTGCTCGCCGCTCGTAGCCGCCCCTTCGACGACACGTTCCATCTGGATGAGTCGCTCCCCATCGTCGGCGGACCGCACCAGGGAGGTGTCACCACGGCGTATCGCCTCCCCCTCGATGGCGAGGCCCTCGGCCAGCTCTAGAGCGAGAGTGTCCGGATCGACCTGGTCGTTCAGGGCCTCAGCCTCGGCACTGACGGTCACAGTGGGAAGCAGGGAGGGGTCGATGGAGATCTCGGGTGGCGGAGCCGCCACCGTCGCCGCCTGGGCGGTCTCGCGGGCGGGACCACCCGCGACGACGATTCCCAGCGGGACCACCACCAGAAGGGCCCCAACGACGAGACCAGGCGCAAAGGCTCCACGCGGCCGGGTCTCGGACACGTTGGTGAGCCGGCTCACCCTCTCCGCCCCGAACACCCGGTCGAATAGGTAACGGAGCGGGGTCATGATGACCAGACCGGCGAGCAGACCCACCTTGGCCCCGAACTCGGTCGTCTGCGGGGCCATGAGCAGGGTGCAGACAAGGGCCAGACTCACCGCGAATACGATCCGCGCCACCCCGTCCTGGGGGATCGTCTTGGGGTCGGTGATCATGAAGAACAGGAAGATGAGGACCTCAGGTGACGCCACCACCACCGACCAGAAGTACGAGCCGCACACCGGCTGCAGGGCCCAGGCAGCGGTCATGCAGTGACCCGACGCAGCCAGGACGCCGAGCCCGATCGCAAGAGTCAGCCAGAACACCCCGGCCAGTGCGAGAAGGTGCAGCCGGGAGGTGATCAGGACCCCCCCGACCAGGATCACGGCGTAGGCGGCCAGCATCCAGAGGTCGAGCGGCGCCCACCAGAAGTCGAGTGGCTCGATCAGCTCGCTCCCCAGGATCAGGAATGCGGCCACCAGGCCCACGTTTGACGGGTTGAACACGTGACTGCCCCGGTAGCGGACCAAGTACTTGGTGAGGAGGGAGAGCGCGGCGATCCCGGCGAAGAAGTACCAGCCGTCCAACGTCCAGTGCTCGCCGCGTTGCTGGCCAACTACTCGCAAGATCAGGGCGACACCGCTGCCGGTGAGCATGGCGCTGGCGGGCCACACCACCTGCTTGGTCGAACGGAAGGTCAGGGCCATCTCCAGCAAGGCGCAGGTGAGGATGGCGATCACGATCTGGGGGACGGAAACCCGGAAGTCGAGGACCACCTGGCCCAGGACGTGGATCGAGATGATGACGCCGGCCAGGTGGAGACGCGGGTCCCGGATGTTGGGCAGGACCAACGGATAGCTGGTTCCGCCGAGCCGTACCGTCCGGGCAGTGGCTGTCGTCACGGCGGGAAGGCTGCCACAACCGGCCCCGCTAATCAGCGGCGCCGTACTCCTCGTCGTCGACCTTGTCCTCCCAGACGGTGGCACCACCGCTGGTGATGGAGAGATGCATCATCGGGCCGTCGGGCGCGGACCCGTGCCAATGGCGCTCACCGGGTGGGGAATGCACGACATCACCGGGTGAGATGAGCACTGTCTCGCCTGTCTTGGTACTGACCATTCCCGAGCCGGAGACGACATAGAGGAGCTGGCCACCGGGATGGCTATGCCAGTCGGTTCGGGCGCCGGGAGCGAACTGGACGGCGAGCAGAGTGACGCCGTCGGTTTCATCCTTGATCCGCTTGTTCCAGACGGACCCGGTGAAGTGCTCGGTTCCTGACGGGTTCCATCCAGCGGCCCTGGCCTCGATGTGCTCCATCAGGGCAAGTTAGTT
>JBMDXS010000070.1:0-8737 GCA_048595045.1 Acidimicrobiia bacterium | reverse complement strand
TTCCATCTGGGCACGCAGCACCTCGGGGTCGGCCGGACCCATGATGATCACCCCGTCCGCCACCGAACCGGCGAGCTGGAGCATCCGGGGCTGGCTGGCGGCGAGGAATATCGGCTCGGGTGGGCCCTCCACACCGCTGAGCCGCACCTCGCCATTGGGACCCTCGATGGTCTCGCCGGCGAGCAAGGCGCGGAGATTCCCGATGCCCTCACCGAGCCGGTCGACCGACTGGGGTTTGAGACCCAGGGGGTAGACGGCGCTGTCCCCGGCGCCGACACCTGCGAGCACCCTCCCCGGAGCCAACGAGCGCAACGTGACCAGGGAGTTGGCCACCACGGTGGGATGTCGGGTCACGAGATTGGTCACCCCTGGTCCAAGGCGGATGCTCGTGGTCTCCCGGGCGAGGAGCGCGAGAAGGACAAAGGCGTCACGCATCGCCAGCTGCGAGTCGATCACCCAGCAGACGTCCACCCCGGCGCTCGCCGCCTCCTGCACCAGCGAGATGATCCGGTCAGCCGACTCCCGATGGCTCCAGCCCAGGGAGATGCCCAGCTCAGTCATCGGCTGGGTCAGCGTTCAGCGAGGCGAACGTCGAGACGGGGGCGGTCAGGGGCCGGTAGACCTCAGGGCGTCGGTCCCGCATCACCGGGAACACCTCGGAAGCAGCGTCCAGGTCGGCGCCGGGGAGGTTGGCCACCACTACGCCCTCCGACCCGTCCGCCTCGGCGACTACCTCGCCGGTGGCGGTGACCGCCCGGCTCCCTCCGTACAGGCTGAACCGGTGACCACGCGCCTCCAGGTCTCCGACTCCATTGACGAAGAGGACGTGGGCGTGGGACTCGAGGGCCCGGGCCACCGGCAGCACCTCGCCGAGACGGCGGAGATGGGCGATGTCGAGCCAGTTGGAGACCATGACGATGATCTCGACGCCACCCAACGCGGCGATCCGGGTCACCTCGGGGAAGAGCAGGTCGTAGCAGATCATCGGGGCGATCCGCCCCGCCCTGGTCTCGGCGAGCACCACCTCGTCACCGGGCGTGAAGTAGTGGTTCTCCTCGACCGGGAGGTGGATCTTGCGATACACCGCGGCGATCCTCCCGTCGTCGAGGACGGCCACCGAGTTGTAGAACTCGTGACGCATCGCCGCCGGTTCCATCAGCCCCACCACCATCACCGCCCGCCGCCCCTTGGTGGCTTCGAGCAAATCGGGCAGTGACGACCCGGTCGCTGCCTCGGCGGCTGAGGAGAGGGTCCGCTTGCGACGCTGGTCGTAACCCTTGAGCGGGATGTACCCGGTCAGTGCCAGCTCGGGGAAGACCACCAGGTCGGTCTCGTCGGCATGCATCTCGTAGAGCGAGCGGACCGTCTTGGTGTTGGCCTCCACCGCGCCGTCGTCGGCCCATGCCTGACGGGCCGGGATCTGGGCCAACGCCACTACTAGATCGCGGGGCGAGCCGGTGGCCGGCTCAGGCATCGGCCGACTCGAGGAGCAGGGCGTCGGTCTGGCCGAACCCGCCGCAGATGGCCACCGCCGCCCATCTGCCACCGGTCTCATGCAGCTGCCGGGCCGCGGTGAGAACCAGACGGGCTCCGCTGGCACCGACCGGGTGACCCATCGCCACCGCGCCTCCGTTCATGTTGGTCCGTTGCAGCAGCTTCTCCTCCAGCGCCGGGTCGTTGTCGGCGAGACGACGGATGCTGACCAGTGGTGTCGCCGCGTAGGCCTCGTTGATCTCGATCACGTCGAGGTCCTCCGGTCGCAGACCTTGTTCTTCGACCAGCCGGCGGATGGCCAGACCGGGGAGATAGGCCGAGGAGATCGGCGACTCGGCGGTCTGGAGATAAGCGGCGACCCGGGCCAGCGGCATCCGGTCACCCGCCGCGGACCGGTTAGCGACCACCAAGGCCACGCCACCGTCGTTCAAACCGGGGGCGTTGCCGGCGGTCACGGTGGGGCTGTTGCGCACGGTGGGGAGCCGGCCCAGCGCCTCCAAGGTGGTGTCGGGCCGGGGATGCTCGTCCTTCGAGAAGAGCCCATCCGGTGTCTCCACCGGAGTGACCTCGTTGGAGAAGTAACCACGAGCCGTTGCCTCGGCGTGACGCTGTTGGCTGGTCAGGGCCCAGCGGTCCTGCTCCTCGCGACCGATACCGTGCTCCAGGGCGACCCGGCCCACATAGGAGGCGATCGGCTCGTCGACGACGGGGGAGTGCATCAGGAGCAGGTCTTCCACATCGAGCGACCCGAGCCGGGCGCCCAAGCGGGTCCCGTGGAGCAGACGGGGAGTGCGGCTCATGTTCTCCACTCCGACGCACAACACCGACCCCGCCCCACGTTCGATGGACCGGGCGGCGAGACCGACCGTGGTGGCGCCGGAGCAACAAGCCCGGTCGACGGTCAGCGACGGGAGATGCTCGGGAAGACCGGCGGCCAAGGCGATCTGGCGGGCAGGGACCATCATCCCCGCCTCGATCATCCCGATCCCGACGTACATCTCGTCGAGGGAGTCCGGGAACCAGTCGAGACGGCCGAGGGTGGCTCCGATCACCTGGCGGGCCAGGTCCACCACCGGCACCTCGCGCAGGGCGCCGCCGAAGCGGCCGAGGGCGCTGCGGACACCGCCGACCAGCCATACGTCGTCGTATGTCTCCGGCCGCACCGTGCTCAACTCCTTCCGGTCACGTGTAGGAGTCCATTCTCTCGTCTTTGGTGTACTCGAAGCGAGGCATGATCACGCAGATGTGGACATACGGCTCGTCCCCGATCTCGAAACGGACCCGGGCCCCGTCGGGGATGACATAGGTGTCGCCTGCCTGAAACGTCTTGGCCACCTGCTTGCGATGGTTGGGGCCCAGGGTGTAGGTCACCTCGGCCCTCCCCCGGGTCACGATATGGACCTCGTCGTGCCAGAACGCCCAGTTGACCACGGTGTTGGGGAGGAACGCCTCGTGGGCGATCACCCCCCTGGGGTCGTTGACCACGAACTCGACCTGGAACCGCTCTTCGTCCCCCACCCGGGGGCCGCCGAAGGACCGGACCTCCGAGGAGAGGAGTGCCTCCTCGTCGAGTCTCACGTTGTTCATTCGCTCACCTCAATGTCTCCACCTGGAATCGCTTGATCTTGACGAATCCCTCCGGCACCTCGCGGGCCAGGGTGCCCGCCGGCTCGATCTTCACCTCGACACGGAGACCGGCGACCCGATGCACCGAGGCGGACACTGCCCCGGCCAGAGCATCGGGATCACCGACGCCTTCGGCGCGGATCTCGACCCGCTCGTTCCCATCGTCGTCCACCCAGACCCTGCCCCGGTAGTCGCTCACCGTTTCCACGGCGAAGACCGCCCGGTCGAACGACGCCGGCCAAACGTTGACCCCCCGAATCTTCATCATGTCGTCGTAGCGCTCCACCTCGCCGGCGGCGATCCCGGCCAGGGGACGCCCACAGGGACAGGCTCCTGGAGCCATCCAGCGCACCCTGTCCCCGGTCGCGTAGCGGATCAGCGGTGAGGCATCGGCACCGAACGGGGTGATGACCAGCTCGCCGATCTCACCGTGGCCGACCGGCTCGCCCGACTCGGGGTCGACCACCTCGTAGTACCCAGCCTCAGGGGGGAAGTGGAGCACACCCAACGAATCCCCTTTGATAACCCCTCCCGGGCAGGTCCAGGCGATTGCCCGCTCGGTGCATCCGTACTGCTCGTAGAGGGTGGCACCCCACCGGGTCTCGATGGCGAGGGCCCAGGGGAGTGAGAACGCCTGACCCGCCACGATCAGGGTCTTCACCGAGCTGGTTTCCGGCGGGAGGCCCGCGTCCTCGCAGGCGACGGCGAGACGTTGCAGATAGGTAGGGGTCCCCACCACCACCTCCGGCTGGAACTGGCGGAGCAGCTCCACCTTGCGCTCGGTCGGATAAGGGCCCACCGAGAACACGTTGGCCCCGATGGCACGCAGGGCCGAGGAATACCAGAGACCAGCGGCGGTCATCCCGATCGGCAGGGTGAGCAGGACCCCGGTGCCTTCCCGGATTCCGGCCCAGAGAAAGCCGACGGCCTCGGTGCGGACGATGGCTTCGAGGTCGGCCGAATCGAGGGCGTAGACCGCCATCCCCTGGCCGCTGGTGCCGCTGGTGTGCACCACCATCCGGATGTCGGCCGTCTCGACCACGGTGCGGGACCCGTAAGGGGGATCGTCGGCGCAGTCCTCCACCACATCCTGTTTGGCGGTCACCCCCAGCGCCCGATAGGCGTCGGCGTCGCGTTGGGGAGGCAGCCGGAGCCGGTCGCGGTAGAAGGGATTGCCCTGGCCGAAGGTCTCGGCCTGGCGCCAGGCGCGATCCAATTGCCATGCGGTCAGCTCACCCGGATCCCGTGGAGTCGACGGCGACCAGGCTCCCATCCACTCGTCGAATGCTCCGAGCCGGACTTCAGGGTCGCCGGTCAGGGTGGTCATCGGCCTATTTTGCGATCCCGCAGTACCTGAGGGCGGTGCGGGCGTAGACCCTCGCTGTTGCCCCCAGCTCGGCCACCCCGACGCTGAAGTTGCCGCCACCGGTCGACGACGACGGCCCGTAAGTGAGGCTGGGGATGCCCGCCTCGTTGAACGGCGTGATGTCCCGCCACATCGAGGTCACCGGGGGGGCGGGATCACCCGGTTCGGTCCCGAACTCGTCCACATGCGACTGTCGGGTCGCCGCGGCCAGAGGCTCGATATTCTGCGCCTCGTAGCCGCGCCGGTGAAGGAAGCACTCCAGATCGAAAGGCACACCGGTGGCGCCCAGCGTCTTGGTCAACTCCCGCTGCAGGTCCATCGGGCTCTGGTTGGGGATGGTCCGGATGTCCAGGTAGAGGACGGCCAGCTCGGTCGACTTGGTGATCTTGTCGGGCCGCCCGGAGCGGGCGGCGCCGATCACCGCCTTGGGGACCACGGTCCCGCCGGAACACCGGTACACCCGCTCCGAGTAGGTCGCGGCCCACTCGTTGAACGCAGTGATCACCGGGGCTAGCCGGACTATTGCGTTCGGGTTCTTCACCGGGTCGGGCTCGGCAGGCGTGAACGGGGTGTACAGGGGCTCGTCGCCGAACACGGTCAGCTTGAAGAACGCCTTCCCCGCCTGGACCCAGCCGATGGTGTTCCCGGTCGCCTCGGCTACCAGGGCCGCGTCGCCGACGACACCATGGGCGATGGCATAGCGGGCACCGAGGTCCTTGCCGAGATGGGCGGGGCCCTGGAACTCGTCCACCGGCTCCAGCCCGATCTCACCGGGCACCGCGTGAAGCACCATGTCACCGGCCAACTCCGCTCCGCTGCGGGCGATGGCCGCGGCGGCGATCAGGAAGCAGGCCATCGGCGCCTTGTCGTTGACCACGCCGTTGCCGAAGACCCGGTCACCCTCACGCCACGCCGAGATGTACTTTGGCTGGGCGGGGTCGATGTAGGTCAGGGTGTCCTCTCGTCCGATAGCGGTGTCGAGATGGGCGTTGAACACCAGGGTTGGCCCGTCTCCCCGGCCCTTGACCCGGCCCACGATCGAGGGCCGCTCCTCCACCAGCCCGATCCGGCGGGGCCGGAAACCCTGTTCCCGCATCCAGGCCTCGACTTCGTCGGCGGCGGGGCCCTCGGCACCGGCCGGGGCCTCGATGGCGCCGAGCCGGTACGCCAGCTCGGCGACCTCCTCGTCGTCGACGAGCCCGACCACCTTCCCGAACAGGTCGTCGCTCAAGCGGTCTCCTCCGGTTCCCATATCGTGATCGCGACGTTGGCGTTGGTCACCTGTGCCACCGTCTTGGAGCGGGGAGAGTCGGGAGGCTCGAAGTAGAAGCCGCAGTGAGTGCATCTCAGTCTGATGGTGCCGATCTCGTACAGCCCGCCGTCGACGACCGAGATCTTCCCGCAGCGGGGGCAGGTCACCTCCTTGATGTGCATCAAGCCTCCTTCAAGGTGTAAGCGTCGAGAGGGAACTGGCTCACCGCCGCCTCGGGCACCCGGGCAACGGGAGGGCGGGGTTGGCCCACCCGCCAGGTGGCGTCGATGACGAAACCGGCGGTGGTCCCGAAGCCGGGGTGTGAGGGGTCGAGGAGCGACCCCTGCAGCCCTTTGAGCATGATCACATCCTCGTCGGCCCGGACCCGGGTGGAGATGGCCCACATGACGCTCTGTGCGTCGAACACGTCGATGTCGTCGTCGACCACGATCACCTGTTTGATCAGGTTGCCCGCAGAGAGGATGGCCATTGCCGCTCGCATCGGCTGGCCGTCCGCCGACTTGTCCAGGGCGACGACAGCGGTGGTCGGGCCGCCACCCTGGAACCAGCCGACCCGGGTCACCTGGGGGACCGCGGTCCGGGCGGCGGCGAGCAGGCTGGCGTGGATCGAGACGTGAGCGTTGAGGTGGTCGCGGTGGCCGGCGAATATCTCGAGGATGATCGGCTCGGGGCGGTAGGTGATGGCATCGGCTTGGAACAGATGAGACAACTTCTGCGGTCCCAGATAACGCATGTACTCGCCGAAGGGGCCTTCCACGACACGGTGGGCGGCGATGAGCCGGCCTTCGATGATCATCTCGGCGCCGGCGGGCACCATCAGGTCTTCTCCGAACCGGGTCGAGGGGGCCACCTGGAGCGGCTCTCCCATCAAGGCACCGGCCACGTGGTACTCGTCGATCTCCATCGCGGTGAGGGCGGCGGCGGCCAGGTTGAACGCAGGATGATGACCGAGGACCATGGCCACCGGCAGGTCGTCACCAACTTGTTCGGCCTCCCTCTGGAATGACCAGAGCTGACGCGGGGAGATATGGACTCCGGCGTGGGTGGGGTCGAGGTACATGACCCGGTTCCAGGAGAGGTTGTACCGGTCCGAGCCCGGCTGCTTGGCGGCCAGGATCGGGGTGAAGTAGAGACCTCCCTCCATCTCGACGTGCCTGGTCCAGGGGAGGATCCTCAGGTCGAGGTCGTCACCCTGGATCACCGTGTCCTGCACCGGCACATCGGTCGTCTCGATCGGCTTCTGCAGGTTCGCCGAGATTTGGGGGAGCGCCTCGAGCAAGTCGTTCCAGGTATCGGTCTCGACTCCGAGGGCCAAACCGACGCTGCGCCGCTTCGAATAGGTGTTGAACAGCATCCGCGCCGATGAGCGTTCTCCGTTGAGATTCCGCAGATTGGCGAAGAGCACAGGCGGCCCTCCGCTGGGGGTCTCGAGTTGGGCCAGGATCGCGGTCGCCTCGTAGACGCCAGGGTCGACGCGATCTTCGACGGTGAGGAGACCGGTGGCTGTCGAGTGCTTCTTTAGCCAGTCACCGAGGGAGGAGGCCGTGGCCGGACTCATCCAGGCCAATCCTGCTCTGCGCCCGAACTGGCCGCGACGAAAACCTCCTCGGATCTGAGCGGGAGTCGAGTGATCTCATCACCCCTCGATCCGAGAGCGTCGGCTACACCATTGGCCACCGCGGCTCCGGCCCCGATGAGGCCGGCCTCACCCGCTCCCTTGGCACCGAGTGGGTTGCTCGGGCTGCCCAGCTCGAACACGTATGCGTGGATCTCGGGGGCGTCGGAGGCGTGTGCCACCAGATAGTCGGCCAGGGTCGCCGAGACCGGGATCGACTCTTGGAATACCAGCCGCTCGTATAGGGCGCCTCCCACCCCGGCCAGGGCGGCTCCCACCAACTGATCCATCACATTTGTCACGTCGATGGGGACGCCGCAGTCGTAGCCGACCCAGAGATGTTCGAGGCGGATCTCGCCGGTTTCGGGATCCACCTTCACTTGGGCCAGATGCACGGATAGGCCGTAGGTGGGTCGCTCCATGTTGAACTCTCCGGTGGCTCTGAGCGAGGCCAACTCCTTCCAGGTGAGCGCCTCGCCGTCTGCCTCGGCTCCGACGCTGGTGAGACGTACCCTTTCTTCAGGCACGCCAAGGCTGTTCCCGGCACGTTCGCGGGCCATGGCCTTCAGCTGGTCCACCGCGGCGATGGTCGCATTGCCGACGAAGATGGTGGACCGGCTGGAGAATGTGCCATTCCCCGGCACCGAGGCATCCCCGCTGACCACGGTCACGCCTTCCGGGTCCACACCGAGTGTGTGCGACAGAAGCGACGACACGGTGGCGTCGAGACCTTGCCCAACCTCGGCCGCCGAGGTGTGCAGCCGAAAGGCCCCGTCCTCGTCCAGGACAAGGGAGACCGTCTCCTCCCGTCCCAGCCCGGAATGCACCAGGCTCAACCCCCAGCCCAGCCCCACCGCCTCGCCCTCGGCGCGGCGCCTACGGATCTCGCCGAGAAGTCCCTCGAAGCCGACCAGGCTGGCGAAACGGTCCAACACGCCTTGGAAGTCTCCCGAGTCGAAGACGACCGGTTCTGCGGGAGGCTCGAAAGGCACCTGGTACGGCATCGCAGGCGGTCGAATCAGGTTCCTCCGCCTGGTCTCCAGCGGGGTGAGACCCAACCGGGCGGCAATGGCTTCGATCACCCTCTCTCGGACGAAGCTGGTCTCGAAAGCGGCCGGGCCCCGGATCGTTCCGATCGGGGTCTTGCTGGTTGCTATGCCCCTGCAACGGAGGTCTACCGCCTTCCAGGGATAGGGCCCGGGCAGGGTCTCTACGATTATGTGAGGGATCCGGCTCCCGATCGGCCTCGGGTATGCCCCCATGTCGAGAACCACCTGATCCGCCAACCCGAGGAACAGCCCGGAGTCGTCGACGGCGACCCGAAGCCGGTGATGGTGCTCGCCGGCGTGATTGATCGAAAGCA
>JBMDXS010000007.1:0-1883 GCA_048595045.1 Acidimicrobiia bacterium | reverse complement strand
CGGGAATGATGACAGCGAGGCACGCGAACCCGACCGAGGTCAGTAACCCGTCATAGCTCACCCCCATTCTTTCTCGGATCGCGTCGGCGACGGCGACTGCGTCGGGGATCACTTCGACCGAAGGCTTATCGGACATGATCCCAAACAGGGGTGTGGCTAACTCCGCCACGACCCTGCCTTCGTGGGCGACGGATATACCTCCGTTCATCTCGACAACTCTGTTGGCAGCCACAGCCATCGACTCGGGTTCGACCCCGAAAACGAGGAGGTTCATCATGCCGGGGTTGATGGTGGTAGCCACTGCACCGGCTCCAACCTCGAAACCACGCACCAAGCCCAGCCCCTTCCGGTCTCCACCGTCGTGCCGGTCGATCACAGCGATCGTGGCTAGTCCCTCCGGTGAGGTCACCACGCCTTCGCTGAAATGCACATTCTCGACCCGTTCCTCAGTGACGAGAGAACCCGGGGTGATCCCGATGACCCTTACGTCGGCGGCCTCAAGCGCGGAGTCGAACCTGAAGTCTTCGGCGGTCAGCCGATTGCTGATGTGGACCGTTCGGTACCAGTCCTCCGGGTATGAGGTCACCTCGGGCGTGAGCAGATACTCACCGTCACGTGCCGATAACTGGCCTTCGCTGACCATCAGCCTTACGTCGAAGTTACGGAGGTCGGAGACAGCGGCGATGGAGGCGACCTTCCCCGGACCGACGCTGCCGAAATCGCGCTGCACGCCCAGGCTATTGGCGGCAGTAAGTGTGGCCATCCGGACCACGTCCACCGGGGGCACACCATGAGAGACGGCGAGACGCAGCTTGTGGTCCATGTACCCGTCCCTGAATAGAGAGTGGAGCTCCTGCTCGTCGGTGGCGAGACTGAAGTTTCGTGAGTCCATGCCATGTTCGGTGAGCGCTCTGATCACCGCGTCGAGGTCACGGGCTCCTGATCCCTCCCGGATCTGGACTGTCACGCCGAGCTTGACCATGTCGACCGCCTCCTCGGGGGTGACGGTCTCGTGGTCGCTCATCACGCCCAAAGCCACAGAAGCCTGCAAGGCGGGGCCATGAAGCCCCTCGAGGTGTCCCTCGATGGCGAGCCTCCGCCCGATTGCGACGTCGTAGAACTCGTCCATTTGCGGGAAAGGGATCTTCGACGCGCCGAAATTCCACTCTCTGATTGCGATGGCCCGATCGTGATTAGCGAGTTCGATCAGCTCGTCGAGACTGAACCGGCCAGTGTTCCCAAAGGCGCCCATGCCCAAGGCGGTGGCATGAAAGGGTGAGAGGAGTATGTAGAGGCCAGTCCCGTCGGATCGGCTGACCATCTCATTGAGTGCTTCGATCCCCGAGACCGTGGCAGGCTCGTAGAAGTCGGTACAGATTGCGGCAGTGCCGCGGGGCACGAGGACCTCGGCAAGTCGCTCCACTGAAAGTTGGGAACTCCCAACATGGATGTGAGGGTCGATGAGCCCTGGAATCAGGGTGAGTCCGGTGCAATCAACGATCTCCGTGTCCTGTCCCCGAGTGTGAACCACATCGCCGACCGCGGCGACCCGTCGACCCGTTATCGCCACGTCACCGACCTCGAATCGGCCCGTGTTCACCTCAAGGACTGTGCCACCACTCAGGATCATGCCTGCCGGCTGCTCGCCGGCTGCGACGGCGGCGGCCTGTCGACGCTCACTTGCTTCGCTCACCTGTTCCCTCCTCTCATGAGACGGCATGTTCGAGGAGGCGCTCCTCGGTTATCTGGGCGCCGTCGAGGTCTGCCACCACGTCGCCCTGGCGGAACACGAGCGCACGGTCTGCCCACCCCGGGATCTCTTCTAGTTCGGAGGACGCGGCCACCACCGGGCAGCCGATCGTCGAGGCCTCGCTCTTGATTCG
>JBMDXS010000069.1:0-119105 GCA_048595045.1 Acidimicrobiia bacterium | reverse complement strand
CCGATCCCGGTCAGGAGGAGCTCGCTCACCGATCTGCTGCGGCCGCAACCGACCCGTCTTCGATAAGCCCTGCAACGAGCTCGATCTCGTCGGTGAGGGACCGGTCTTCGGTCAGGGGCGGCACATGGGAACGGACCAGGTCGACCAGGCGCATCGTGCCCGACGCAGGCTGGAGTGGCCGACGATGTTCGATGCCCTGAACGGCGCAGAGCAGTTCGATGGCGACCACATTCCGGGCGTTGGTCAACACCTGGCTGAGTTTGAGCCCGGCCCCCCATCCCATCGAGACATGATCCTCCTGGGTGCCAGAGGTGGGGATGGTGTCCACAGAGGCGGGATGGGCCAAGACCTTGTTCTCCGCCACGAGGGCGGCCTGAACGTACTGGGCGATCATGTACCCGGACTGGACCCCGGGGTCGGTGGCGAGAAAAGCGGGAAGACCCCGCGAGCGAGCCGGGTCGAGGAGTCGGTCGGTTCGCCGCTCGGAGATCGAGCCGAGCTCGGCGACGGCTATGGCCGCGAAATCCAGCACGAAGGCCAGAGGCTGGCCGTGGAAGTTGCCCGCCGACACCACCTCACCTGTCTCCGGGAAGACCACCGGGTTGTCCACCACGGAGCCGAGCTCGCGGGTGAGCACATCCTCCATGTGATCGAGCGTGTCGGCGGCAGCTCCATGAACCTGGGGTGCGCAACGTAACGAGTACGCGTCTTGGACGGCGTGGTCGAAGTCGTCGGCATGGCTCTCCCCGATCGGGCTCCCGTCGATGAGGGAGGCGATGCGTCTCGCCGATGCGATCTGGCCGGGATGGGGGCGGAGGCGGTGAACGTCCTCCCGAAACGGCCGGGCACTTCCCATCATCGCCTCGATGGTCATGGCGCAAGCGGCGTCGGCGGCGATCAGGAGCAGGCGGGCCTCGTGCAATGCCAGCGCGCCCATGGCCGCCATCCCCTCAGTCCCGTTGAGGAGGGAGAGGCCCTCTTTCGCCTGAAGTGTCAGCGGCTGCAGGTCGGCGTCGGACACGGGCAGGACCTGGCCGTCGACCTTGACCCGGCCCTCCCCAATGAGCGGAAGCGCCATGTGGGCGAAGGGGGCCAGGTCGCCGGAGGCCCCCACCGAGCCCCGGGACGGGATGAGGGGGAGGACGTCCCGATCGAGCATCTCGAGCAAACGCTCGACGACCACGGGCCGCACCCCGGAGTGCCCCTGGGCCAGAGTCCGGGCCCGGAGCAGGAGGATGGCCCGCACCAGTGGGTCGGGAAGAGGAGGGCCGACCCCGGAGGCATGGGAACGGATCAGGTTGTATTGCAGTGTCTCCGCCTCGTCGGGCGCGATGCGTGTCGAGGCCAGAGCCCCGAACCCCGTGGTGATGCCGTACACCACCTCGCCCGATGCGACCGTCGCATCGACCACGGCCCGCGCCGGCTCCATGCGTTGGGCGATGTCGGGTCCGGGAATCGCCCGGGCCCGGCGCTGGGCGACCTCCACCACCTGGCCGGGGGTGAGCGGCCCGCCGTCGACGACGACTTCGGTCACGGCGGCACGGTACCGGCTTGATTCCTGACAGGCCGCGCGAGGCCGATAGCGTGCGCCGCACATGATGACCGACCTCAGCCCGCTCCTATCCGAACCAGGTGCCACCATCGCCGTGATCGGGGCCACCGATCACATGGCCAAGTACGGCGGGATCATCTATCGGGATCTGAAGCGCAAGGGCTATCGAGTGCTCGCCGTCAACCCATACCGCGACAAGGTGGACGGTGACCCGTGCTGGAAGACGGTCCTCGACTTGCCGGAGAGGCCGACGATCGCCGATTTCGTCATACCGGCCCGCCGTGGCCTCGATGTGCTCGACCAGTGTGAGCAGGCCGGGATCCGCAACATCTGGCTACAGCCTGGTGCCGAGTCGGCCGAGATCATCGAGCGCCTCGAATCCGGCCCATTCGATTGGCTGGCCCACGCCTGCATCATGGTCCGGGCCTCCTTGGCACCAAATGGTGGATGATCAGATGCGCCCGCTGAACATCTCCCGGGCGATGATGTTGCGTTGGATCTCGGAGGTGCCTTCGTAGATGCGGGGGGCACGAACCTCGAGATAGAGATGTGCCAGGGTCGAGTCCGCCTCGAGCCCCCTGGCCCCGAGCACCTGGATGGCCGTGTCCACCGCGAGCTGAGCCGTCTCCGTGGCATGCAACTTCGCCATCGCCGCCTTTCCCGTGAGGGTCTCGTTGTCGCCGTCGTCATGCGCGGCGGCGGCCGAGTACACGAGTAGCTCGGCCGACTCGATTGCCAGGCGCACATCGGCCAGCTGATGGGACACGCCCTGGAAATCGGAGATCGGGGCACCGAAAGCCGTGCGGGTCGTCGCATGCGAGACTGCGATGCGGAGGGCCGCCTCGGCCATGCCGAGGGCGAACGCCCCGACGCTTGGTCGGAAGAGGTCCAGTGTTTGCATCGCAACCCTGAAGCCATGGTCGACCTCACCAAGCACGTTCTCGCCGGGGACGAAGACATCGTCGAGACGGAGCCGGCCCAGAGGGTGCGGTGAGAGCATCGGGATCGACTCGCCTCGCAGCCCCTCCATGTCGGAGGTCACTACGAAGGCGGTGATGCCACGGGAGCCTGAGTCGGGTGTCGTCCGGGCGAACAGGGTGTACATGTCGGCATCCGGTGCATTCGAGATGTACGCCTTCTCGCCATTCAACCGGAACCCGTCGCCGTCTCGCTCGGCGGTGGTGACGAGTGCGGCCGCATCCGAGCCGGCTCCGGGCTCGGTGAGCGCAAACCCGGCGACGATGGTGCCTCCCCGGATCGCCGGCATCACCCGAGCGCAGAGCTCCTCGCCTCCGTTGAGATTTATCGGGATCGCCCCGAGACCCTGGACCGCGAACGCGGTCTCGGCTGCGGTGGAAACCCGGGCCAGCCCTTGACGAATCGAACACAGATCGGTGGCGGTCACAGTGTTCTCGGAGAAGAGGCGATCGAACAGCCCATGACTCGCGATGGCCTCGATCAGACTGCGATTCACTCTGCCCGGCTCGCCGGACTCGGCCAACCCGACCACGGCATGGCCGAGTCGCTCACATTCCTCGACGAGGGCCCTGGTCATTGCCCCAGTATGCGCTGCGCCGGGTCGGGCGTGCCTCTTTGTCCCCCTCCCAGGGTCATCCGGTGCAAGAATCGATCCGCCGAGAGAGAGAGAGAAGGGACCAGGAGTCATGCACACGATGCCCCCGGGCGGGGCGATCTGGATGTCCGGCGATTCGGCGGATCTGACCCTGATGCGAATCTTCACCCCGATCTCGGGGCTGGCGCCTCTCTATGCGATCTATACCTACCTGACGGCAGAGGCAGCGCGACCGGTGATGACCGAGGTCGGGGTTTGACGAACCCGGCGTGAGCCCGTTTCGCGCCTCCGCCGGGCTCACCGGGAATTGGGAGCACTTCGGGTTCGAGGTGGCGGACGGTGTGGCGACCGTCACTTTCGATCGTCCCGACCGCCTCAACGCCCTCACGTTCGAGGTTTACGCCGATCTGCGTGACCTGCTCGGCGAGCTCGAGCAGCGGGACGACTCTCGGGTGCTGGTCATCACCGGCACTGGCAGGGGGTTCTGCTCCGGTGGTGATGTCGAGGAGATCATCGGTGCATTGCAGGGGATGGGGACAAGCGGTCTGCTCGAGTTCACCCGGATGACGGGGGCGGTGGTAGAGCGGATCCGACGGCTTCCCATGCCTGTCATCGCCGCGGTGAACGGCGTGGCCGCCGGCGCCGGTGCCGTCATCGCCCTGGGCTCCGACCTCAGGATTCTCGCCGAGTCGGCATCCATCAGCTTTCTCTTCACCAGAGTCGGCTTGTCCGGCGGTGACATGGGTGCTGCCTATCTCTTGCCCCGTGTCGTCGGGCTGGGCCGCGCCAGTGAGTTGCTCCTCCTCGGGGAGAAGATCGATGCCGAGCGCGCCCTGGCCATCGGTCTCGCCACCAGGGTCGTCGCCGACGCCGACCTCTCGGATGAGGTTCGGGCCCTCGCCCACGAGCTGGCGACGGGGCCTGCGTTCGCCTACGCAGCCACCAAGATGGCGATCGACCGCGAGTTGGACATGGACCTTGGCGCGGCAATCGAGTTCGAGGCATTCGCCCAGGCCCTGCTCATGACAAGCGAGGACCACGCCGAGTTCTACCGCGCCTTCACCGGGAACCGCCCGCCGCAGTGGAAGGGAAGATGAGCAGACATCTCTTCCTGAACCCCGAGGGGATGGCCGAAGCCAGGGGGTTCTCTCACGGTGGTCTGGCCTCGGAAGGTCGAACATTGCACATCGCCGGGCAGACCGGCCACCACCCCGATCAGACCATCGACGAGGGCATCGTCGAGCAGTTTGCTCGTGCCTGCGTTGCGGTGGCGACGGTCATCGCCGAAGCCGGCGGCGAGCCGAGCGATCTCGTCTCACTCACCATCTACACGACGGACCTCGCCGGCTACCGCGGCCAATTGGGCCCGATCGGGGAGGCTTACCGGGCGGTCTTCGACAGGCACTACCCGCCCATGGCGTTGATCGGGGTGGCCGAGCTCTTCGACCCGCAGGCCAAGGTGGAGCTGATCGGCGTCGCGGTGATCCCCTCGTAATCGGGAGCGTCAGTGTCGTATTTGATGTCTGTTGGTCCCAATTTCGTGGACATGCTCGAGCAGACGGTCGACATCGGACTCGTCGTGATAGATCCCGAAACCGATTCGGAGTCGATCACCCCGGTAGTCGGTGATGACCCCACGCTGGTGGAGGGCCAGGTAGCGGTCGGCAGCGTTGCCCGACCTGAAGGTGAGGAAGTTCCCCCGTCGCCGAGGCTCGGCGATCAACAGCTCGCCGAGATCGGGTGCCCCGGCGAGGAATCTCTCCTGAAGACCGAGGGCATGCTGATGGATCTCGATCGGGCTGACCCCCTCTGACTCCAGCCATCTCAGGACCGCATCCATTCGATACACACCGGTGGGGTCGAAGGTGGCCCCGGAGAACCTCGAGCCGTCGGAGCCGTAGGCCACCTTCTCGCCGACCCCCGTCTCCAGTTGGCCGAACCCGGCATACCAGCCGGTATCCACCGGCCGCGGACAGTAACCGGCCGGCGCGTGGAGGAAACATGCCCCCTCACCCGACATGGCGTACTTGTAACCACCGGCCAGGAAGAAGACTCGATCCTGGATCGCACCCAGGTTCACCGGCAACGCCATGAAGGCGTGGTATCCATCGATGACGACGAAGGTCCGGTTCTCCGGGACCGACGACACGATCTGGTCCAAGCCCTCCAAGAGCAGCCCTGAGTCGAAGAGGACCTGACTGAGATAGATCAAATCGTGGGCGCCGGCCCTTGCTTCACGAGTCAGTCGCTCGGGGAAGGTGTGGAACGGCTCGGCGGAGATGCGGTCGACGATGGCCAGCCCGGCTTCCTCCCAACGACGTGTTTGTCGGGTGAAGGAGTGGAACTCGGCATCGGTGGAGAGAACGCGCACCGGCGGGTCCAGGCAGGAGAAGATGCGCAACAGGAATGAGTGGGTGTTGGGGCCGAAGGTCAGCGTCGAGGGATCGGCCAGCCCGAGGACCCGGGCGACCCGGCTCCGGGCACTCGGGATCACCTCACCGAAGACGTGGTCCCACTTGTCGTCCATCATCGCTGCCGCGTCGAGCCACGCCTGCTGCTGAGCCTCGAAGGAGATGTCGGGCCAGGGATGATGGGAGTGGGCTGCGAAGTGGAGACGATCGGATCCAGAAGGGGTCGCCCAGACCCCCGCTCGACCGGGCCCGGTCTCGAGGAACCGGGAGAAGTGGGGCTTGAGGTTCATCCCTCGTACTTGAAGCGCATCGACTCGATGATGCCGTCGGGGAGGGGCGGCCGGTCCGCCCGAGGGATGAGGAACGTGGACAGGTTGTACAGATCCCCGAAGACACGGCTTCGCTCCGCCGAGCGCTCCAGATACTTCGCCCCGGCCGAGCCACCCGTCCCGATCCGTCGGCCGATCATGCGAAGGACCATCTGGGCGTGGCGATACCGCCACACGGTGAACGCCTCGTCGATGTCCATCAGGTGCTCGAGGAGTCGGAACGGCTCTTGGAGGGCGGGCTGGTCGCGGTAGAGGGTGATGAACAAAGCGGCCTGGAAGGCGCGATGGGACAGACGCAACCTGCCGGCGGCCTGCTGCTGGGCGTGTTTCACCGGGTCGAAGACCGCCTCGTACTGCTCGATCGTGACTTCGAAGTCCTTGAGCTGAGCTTTCTTCTCCTCGTCGGACAGCCTGGGATTGGACTCGACGATGGCCCGGTCGGCTTCGAGCCGGCCCTTGACCGCCTCCTGAAAAGCCTCGCGGAACGAGAAGTCCTCGAAATCGAGGAAAGGGGTGCGCTCCAGCCAGCCCTCCACCAGATCGAACAGCGAGGGCTCGGCCTCGCTCTGCGTGACCAGGTCACGGTCCTCCGGGGTGAACCGTGAGGTGTAGGGGGAGCCGCCGAGCTTGAGTCGATCCTCGACACGAAGGCCCAGCTTGTTCTCCACCAACCGGAATTGGGCCGATTGGAAACCCGAAGCCGGGAACAGGTGGTCCCTGAAGTCGAGGAAGTCAAGAGGCGTCATCGTCTCCAGAACCGACACCTGCTGGATCAGGAGCTTCTGGATCTCGACGATACGGCGCAGCAGCGACACGGCATTTCCCATATCGGCCTCGTCGACCACCCCCTGACCGAAGATGCGTCTCACCTCGTCGAGCTCCCAGAGGATCTGCTTGAACCAGAGCTCGTAGGCTTGATGGACCACGATGAAGAGCATCTCGTCGTGAACCGTCTTCCCCGATTTGGTGCTCTCCAGGTCCTGGGCATCGAGGAGCTTGTCCAGCCTGAGGTAACCCCCGTAATAGAGCTCAGGGTCCATCGCGGGCACGGTACCGCCAATGCGCCGATCCGGCGGCGGTCATGGCGCCGAGAGCAGTCCTCCCTTCACCTCATCGTCCCTGGTTCATTCATCGATCCCACCGGACCACCTCTCGGAGCGCACCCAGAGCTCCCGGGCCAGGTCGTCGTCTTGAGCCCAAGGAGAGGGCAGCAGGCGTGTTCGCTGCTGGTAATACTGGCCACTCTCCGACGCGACCTCGTCCGATATGGCACACCACAGAACGGTGTCGGCGCCCTGTTCCGGGGTGAGCATGTCTGTGCCGGGGATCACCCTCACCGGGCCGGGGATGAGTCGGGTGCGCACCAATCCGGGATGGACCGCGTAGGCGCTCAACCCAGGCCGGCGACGGGCCAGCTCCCTGATGAAGAGAACATTTGCCAACTTCGAGGTGGCGTACTCGGCCAATCCGATCAGCTTCGTCGGCCGCCGCAGGCGTTCGAAGTCGATCCCGCGAGCCCGGTGGTGCAAGCCGCTGGTCAGACTCACCACTCGGGCCCGCGCCGATAGCACCGGCCCCAAGTCCCGAGTGAGGGCGTGATGCCCGAGATGATTGATCCCGAAATGGACTTCGAACCCGTCCTCGGTCAGTCCGCGTCTGTTGACTCCTATCCCGGCGTTGTTGACGAGGATGTCGATTGGACGGTCCGCGCCACGCAGACGCCGCGCCGCATCACTCACCGAGCGAAGGGAGGCCAGATCGAGCTCGAGGAACTCGCCGCTGCCCCCGGCGGAGGCCACTTCGCCGATGACCGGCTCGATCCTCTCGGGATGGCGGCCGGCGGCGATGATATGGAACCCGGCCCGGCCCAGACCCACCGCTGTCGCACGCCCGATGCCTGAGCCCGGGCCTGTGACCAGCGCGACGGACATCACCGCAAGCTAATGGCCCCGGGAAGGTCGACGTGAAGGCCGCGCTTAGCCTGTTCGGGTGCACATCACCGCCACCGACCTCGTCGACGCCCTCGGCCAGCGCGGATACCGGATCACGAAGGCGCGGCGTGCGGTTTGTGAGGTGGTGGCGGCCGCTCACGACGAGCACCTGAGCGCGGCCGACATCTATCAGCGGGCACGCGAGACGAGTGGCACGCGTCTCGACCGGTCCACGGTTTACCGCACCCTCGAGGCATTGGAAGACGCCGGCCTGCTCGCCCATTCCCATCTCGGCCATGGGCCCTCGGTCTATCACCTGGCTGAAGACGCAGGGCACCAGCATCTCATCTGCCGGGATTGCGGGCGGACCATGACCCTGCCTCCTGAGGAGGCCGATCGAATCGCCGGCGCCATCATCGCCTCCACCGGATTCGTGGCCGACCTCAACCACTTCGCCGTCTCCGGTCTCTGCGCCGAATGCACCGCGTCGGACTCCATGTGACCCGAGTCCGCTACGCTTCTTGCGACAACGTTGCAAGAAAGGACGGGTCTTGCACATCCCAGACGGGTTCCTGAACGGAGCAACCTCGGCCGGCACCGCCGTGATCGCCGCAGGTGGCCTCGGGTATTCCATCAAGCGGGCGGGGGCCTATCTCCAGGACAACCGGATCGCCTTGACCGGGCTGATCGCGGCTTTCATCTTCGCCCTCCAGATGATCAACTTCCCGGTGGGCGCAGGCACGTCGGGCCATCTCCTGGGTGGGGCGCTGGCGGTCGTCCTGGTCGGCCCGTGGCTGGGGATCACCGCCGTGAGCGTCGTGGTGATCGTCCAGGCCCTCCTGCTCGCCGATGGCGGTGTGTCGGCCCTGGGAGTCAACATCCTCAACATGGCCCTGGTCACCGGGTTCGTCGGCTGGGCGGTGTTCCGCATCATGGTGAGGTTCCTCCCCAGATCCTGGACAACGGTGTTGGTCGCCACCTTCACCGCCGCATTGGCTTCGGTGGTTGCCTCCTCCGTCGCCTTCGTGATCGAGTATGCGCTCGGCGGGCGCGGGAACGTCGATCTGGGAACGGTGTTCGCGGCAATGGCAGGCTTCCATTTCCTCATCGGCATCGGTGAGGGTCTCATCTCGGCGGCGACGGTCGGTGCGGTGGCGGGGACACGACCCGAGTTGATCGCAGGGGTGCAGGACCTCGATCTCGTCGACAAGGAAAAGAAGAAGATCCGGGCCGGAGCATGGGGCTTTGCCGCCGCCGGACTCGCCGTAGCCGTCCTGCTCGTGGTGGTGGCCGCTCCCCTGGCCTCGGGAGAGCCCGACGGGCTGGAGCGGGTGGCCATCGACGAGGGGTTCATCGACTCGGCGGAGGATCACGCCCTGAACGACTCACCCTTGGCCGATTACGGAGTGTCGGGAATCGAGGACGAGGCAACCGGGACCCGTCTCTCCGGCCTGATCGGTGTGCTGGTCACCTTTGGTGTGGGCGCCGCAATCGTCTCGGCGTTCGTGGTGATGAGAAAGCGGAGCACGACGCAGCTCTGAGCGGGACGGCACACGCCCACGCCCTGTACCGGCACGGACACACCCCGGTGCACCGGCTTCCGCCTCAGGTCAAGGTGGTGGCGCTCCTGGTCTTCGTCATCGCAGTCGTGGCGATACCCAGGGAGGAGTTCTGGGCTCATGCCCTGGCCGGCTGTCTGATCGCCGGAGTGATGATCCTGGCCGAGCTGCCTGCGGGCTTCGTGGCCCGACGGATGTTGGTGGAGGTCCCGATCTTGATCTTCGCCCTCCTGCTTCCCTTCTTCGGACAGGGACCTACGACTCGCGTTCTCGGGCTGACGCTCTCCGTCGAGGGTCTTTGGGGGGCCTGGACCATCATTGCCAAGGCAACTCTCGGGGTGGGTGCGTCGGTGGTGGTCTCGGCGACGACGACGATCCCGGACATCATCCGCGGGCTCGACCGGATCAGGGTGCCACGGGTCATCACTGCCATCGCCGGCTTCATGGTGCGGTATCTCGACATCGTGGCCGGTGAGTTCGCACGCCGTCGAGTGGCCATGGCCTCGCGTGGCTACGAGCCGAGATGGCTGTGGCAGGGTGGCCCCCTGGCCCAGTCGGCCGGGTCCTTGTTCATCCGCTCTTACGAGCGGGGAGAGCGGGTTCACCAGGCCATGGTGGCCCGGGGCTTCACCGGGCGAATGCCCACCTACGGTGACCGGCCCGCCTCACTCAGGGAATGGGCCCTTGGCCTATCCGTCTCGGCCGTCGCGGTCGTCCTCGCCGTCCTCTCCGTCACCGTGATCCGATGAGTGAGCCATCCCTCGAGGTCGCCGGGCTCATCTTCAGCTATCCCGACGGACATGAGGCACTGCGCGGTGTCGATCTCCATGTCCATCACGGAGAGAGGGTCGCCCTGCTCGGCCCGAACGGGGCGGGCAAGACCACACTGCTCCTCCATCTCAACGGCATCCTTCGACCCGACGCCGGGACGGTTCGGGTGGCAGGGCTCGACGTCACCGATGAAGCGGCAATGGAGGTTCGGCGGCGGGTCGGTCTGGTGTTCCAGGATCCCGATGACCAGCTCTTCATGCCCACGGTGGGCCAGGACGTGGCCTTTGGCCCGGCCAACTTCGGTCTCGTCGAGGCCGAGCTCGAGGCCAGGGTGGCCGGGGCCCTGGGCGCGGTGTCGATGCTCGACGCAATCGATCGAGCCCCCCACCATCTCAGCTACGGGGAGCGACGTCGGGTCGCCATCGCCACCGTCCTGGCCATGATGCCAGAGATCCTGGTCCTCGATGAGCCGACTTCGAATCTGGACCCTGCCTCGAGACGGGAGTTGATCGACGTCCTCCGCGCCCTCCCCATCACCCAGCTGGTGGTGACGCACGACCTGCCCTTCGCCCTCGAGCTCTGTCCCCGGGCCCTGGTCATGGACGAGGGATCGATCGTGGCCGGTGACGACACGGTGGAGATCCTCAGCGACGAGGTCCTGATGAAGGCACATCGTCTCGAGCTGCCCTACCGGTTCGACCCGCGAGGGGGGTCCGGGGGCCGGTAGCGTCGACGTTGTGACAACGCGCTGGCCGGATCGGCTCAACGTCGACCAGCACCTGCTTAGGCAGCGTCTCGAGGAAGGCCTGGGTGACCGAACCGCCCTCCGTCTCGACGACCGCCTGGTCACCTACGCCGAAGTAGACCGCGCCGCCTCGGGGATGGCGCAGCTCCTCATCGGGCAAGGAGTGGGTCCGGGAGACCGCGTCCTGATGGTGATGCCGGACGGGCTCCCGTATGTCGCCGCGCTGTTCGGGGTGCTCCGGCTGGGGGCGGTGGGGCTCCTCGTCAATCCCGGCATGACCGGGGCCGACTTTGCCGGAATCGCCCGCCTGGCTCGGGCCGCCTCGATAGTCGCCCATCCCCGGCACCGGGAGAGCGTGGTATCAGCTCTCATCGCCGAAGGCGTCGACGTGCCCCCGGTGGTGATCGTCGACGACACCGCGCAGCTTCCGGACGGCGACCAGGCCAGCTACGACACCGCCGCGCTCGACCCCGCCCTCTGGATCTTCTCCGGTGGCACAACAGGGCTCCCCAAGGCAGTGGTGCAGACCCATCGATCGTTCGCCAACACGACGGAGCTCTACGGCAAGGGGGTCCTCGGTCTGAACCCGGACGACGTGACGATCGCGGTGCCGAAGCTCTACTTCGGCTATGCGCTGGGATCGAGTCTCTTCTTCCCGTTCTCGGTCGGCGCCTCCACAGTGCTCTTCGAGGGTCCCTCTACGCCTGATTCGCTGTTCCACAGGATCGAGCGTCACCGGGCGACCTTGCTGGTCAACGTGCCATCGGCGATCAACCAGATGCTGGCTCATCCCGACTCCGGCGAGCGCGATCTGTCCTCGCTGCGTCTGGCCACCTCGGCCGGTGAGCCGTTGCCCGAGACCCTGTATCGACAGTGGGTGGATCGATTCGATGTCGAGCTGCTCGATGGGCTGGGCACCGCCGAGATGTGGCATATCTTTGTCTCCAACCGTATCGGTGAGGTGCGACCGGGAACACTGGGCCGGGTGGTGCCCGGCTTCGAGATCAAGGCATGCGACGAAGACGGGCGGGCGGTGGCGCCGGGTGAGGTGGGGCGTCTCTGGGTGCGTGGTGAGTCGCTCGGTCTCGGCTATCACGAGAACGCCGAGGCGACTGCCGAGGCGTTCCGGGGAGACTGGTTCGCCGGGGGCGACCTGATCTCGATCGACGAGGAGGGCTACGTGACCCACCGTGGCCGCGCCGACGACGCCCTCAAGGTGAAGGGAAGGTGGTTCCGCCCTCAGGAGGTCGAATCGGTCCTCCTCGATCACCCGGCGGTGCGGGAGTGCGCCGTGGTCGCGGCCACCGACCAATCCGGCCTCGCCCGACCCGTCGCCTTCGTCGTGGGCGAAGACGTCACGGCGGATGAGCTCACCGAATGGGTGATCAGCCGCATGGAGGCCTACAAGCATCCCCGACGCATCGTCTTCGTCGACTATCTGCCTCAAACCCACCTGGGGAAGATCGATCGAGGGGCTCTAAAGCAGCTGGCCGGAGGCGGTTGACTCAGGCGGGGCCGGATAGCACCTCCCGCCACCCATCCACCACCGATGGGTGCTTGGGCACCCACCCGGTCGTGTCCCGGAACCTTCGGTTCGTGACTCGCTGAGAGGACACCAGCAGCCTCACCGACCTGCCCAGGGCCAACTTGACCGCGGCCCTGGGGAGCCGCCTCGGTCTCGGCGCGGCGAGCACGTCCGCCAAGGTGTCGACGTACACCGAGGACTGGACCGGCTCGTCGTCGCAGATGTTGTAGGTGCCGTCGGGCGCCGACATGGCCGCCAGGACCGCGGTGCCGGCGTCCTCGATGTGCAGGCTCGAGACGTAGTTGACGCCCCGGCCCACGACCGGGATGTCTCGCTTTCCCACTGAGTCGACGTACTCCCGCGACGTGTCCCCGGGCCCATAGAGCCCGGCCAGGCGGAGGGTCACCCCTGTTCCGCCGCCCCGGCGAAATCTGTCCACATGGGCCTCGGCTGCCAGTGCCGAGGCCAGCGGTGGGAACGTCAGGTCGATTGGCGCCGACTCGTCGAGCCATTCGCTCCCGCCGTCGGCGTAGAAGAAGGTGATCGACTGCTGGATGAAACGACCCACACCGTTGGCCAGCGCGGCGTCGACGAGGATCCCGGTGGCGTTGTCCCGAAGGGCGTCGTTGGCCGCCCACGATTCGCGCTTCACCATCGCCACCAGACTCGGGATGCTGGTGGCGAAATGGATCACGACGTCGATGTCCTTCGTCGCGTCGTTCACTGCGTCCTCGTCGAGCAGGTCGATCTCAGCCGAGTTTGCGCCGGCCCCCTTCAGCCGGGCCCGTCCCTCACTGGTTCTCGACAATCCGGTGACGTCGTGACCTGTGGCCACCAGGAGAGGGATCGCCACCCGCCCCACGACACCCGTTGCCCCGGTGAACAAGACCTTCATGTCCTTGCCTCAGTCGTCTTTCGAGTCTCGAATCAGTGGCTCCACCCGCCGGCGACATGGTATTTGCTTCCACACCACTCCCGTCAGTGATCGCTGTCCCAGCGGCCCGGCATACTGGCGGCATGGGTGAGCCGACCATCCTCCACGCCGATCTGGATGCCTTCTACGCATCGGTCGAGCAGATGCTGGATCCGTCGCTGAAGGGACGGCCGGTCCTGGTCGGGGGTGGCATCGTCCTGGCTGCCTCCTATGAGGCGCGTGCCCACGGGATTCGCTCACCCATGCCCACGCGTGAGGCCCTTCGGCTCTGCCCCGACGCGGTAGTGGTCCATGGACACTTCGATAGGTACCTGGACCTCTCGTCGCAGGTGATGGCGGTGCTGGAAGACGCCTCCCCGGTCATCGAGCAGATCTCGATCGATGAGGCCTTCCTCGACGTGCGTGGCTCGACCCATCTCCTCGGGACGCCGTCCGTCATCGCCCGGGGCATTCGCGCCCGGGTGGCCGATGAGATTGGCCTGCCCATCTCGATCGGCATCGCCTCGACCAAATTCCTGGCCAAGATCGCCTCGGCGCGAGCCAAGCCCAGTGGCTTGGTCGTCGTCCAACATGGCACCGAGCTCGACTTTCTGCACCCGCTCCCGGTCGAGGCAATGTGGGGTGTGGGGCGGGTAACGGCGGCCCATCTGCATCGGTACGGCATCAGGACCATCGGCGATCTGGCTGCAGTGCCGTCCGGCGCCTTCTCGGGCTCCCTGGGCCCCGGTGCCTCTGGCGCATTGCATGCCCTCTCCTGGAACCGGGACCCCAGGGTGGTGCGCGGAGGCCGTAGGGCGGGCAGCATCGGGAGCCAACAAGCGCTGGGACGGGGTCTCACCGATCCCGACGAGTTGGCCGTCGTGGTCCTCGGCCTGGCCGATCGGATCGGCAGACGCGCCCGCAAGAAGGGTAGGTCGGGCTCGACCTTGACTCTGCGGGCCCGGTTCCCGGGGCCTCGTGTCCTCTCCCGCAGTCACACCCTCTCCTCACCGACCTCCTCGACGGCTGCCCTGGCCGAGCTGGGTGGCGCCCTTCTCCGGCGTGCCATCGAAGGGGAATCGGAGCCGGTCACCCTGGTCGGGATGTCACTCTCCAACCTCAGCACCGACGACTACTTACAGCTCGAGCTGGCGATCGACGCGGGTGACGTACTGCGGGCCGGCAGCACCCTGGACCTGAAACGGCGGGCACTCGATGTGTCGGTCGACGAGATCCGGGAGAGGTTCGGCAGGGATCTGCTCAAGCTGGGTTCCGCCCCGGAGCGGGGAGTGGCTCCGGAGGAGTTCCGGAGACTGGCCGAGCACTCAGACTGACTGCTCATCCTTGAGGCGAACCGGCCCCTTGCCCTTCCCGCCTTTGCCCATTCCTGCCTCGAAGAAGCTCCGCAACCGGTCCATGAGCGCTTTCTCATCCCCGTCGTAGGGGACCGGCTCACCCACGACCAGCTTCTTCCCCGGGAAGTCGACATAGACGGGGACGATCGGGACGCGGGCGGCGGCGGCGATCCTGGCGAAACCCGATTTCCAGTAGGGGGCAGCTTTGCGGGTTCCCTCCGGCGCCACCACCAGGATCATCCTCGGGGATCGGTCGAACTCCTCGGCCACCTGGCGGACCATCCCACCGGGTCGGTCGCGATCTACCGGTATCCCGCCCACCCGGCGAAAGAAGGACCCGAAGGGCCAGCGGAACAGGGTGTGCTTGCCGACGAACCGGGGCCTGATCCTCCAATGCCCGATGGCTCCGAGGAAGAGAACGAAGTCCCAGTTGCTGGTGTGCGGTGCCCCGATGATGATGTACTTCGCCAGGTCGGGCATCTGCCCGATGAAGCGCCATCCGCGCCACTTCAACCATCGCTCTGCCAGTCGGATCATCGGGGAGCAGCCCCGTGGGCGATTTCGATCATCTCTCCCGTGCCGGGGCGACGCGGAATCCGTCCTGATCCACCCAGACGAACGAGGACCTGCCGTCGACCGCGCTCACGATGGCGGAAGCCATGTCATCATCGATCATTGCGATGTCGTCATCCCGGTAGATGACCCTGACCCTGGCCTCCCGTGGCAACAGCGCACCCAGGTTCCCGGGATGTGAGCAGATGACGGTGAGACTGAACGGCCGTGCCGCGGGGCCCATCCCAGCCCGGTCGTGCCTGAGCTGATCGATGAGGTGCCAGGTGGCCAGACCCGACAGGAGGGTGAGAGTGACCGGCAATCGGAGGTCCCCGGCCATGGCGTCGACCTCGCCGAGAAGGGCACGGAACACGATCACCAGGGCGGCGATCAACGAACCTGCGGCAGTCAGGCCAAGGACTATGGCCATCCCCACCAGATAGAACCTGCGAGGTAATGCCCTGATCTCCTCATCACGAGGCGACGCCTTCTGGACCCTGCGCCAGAAATAGAGCCATACCCAGCCGGCAGCGATCACGATGCAACCCAGCGTCAGGAGAGTCGCCGCGCTATCCGTCCCCGCCAGGGTCGGGGTGAAGACAGCTTCGACCAGGGCCACCGAGGAGCCCACCAGACCGGCCAGACCGATGGCGGCCATGGCGTATTCGTAGCCACGCCTCGCCTTGGTTCGCCCGGGGCCCAACCTCCTCACGTGATGCCACCACAGTGTTCCGCCCCCCAGCAGGATTGCGAGCGTCAGCGGCAGATCGCTGAAATGATCGCTGGCCTGGCGTGCCGCGCCCTCGCCGAGCAAGAACGTGATGACCGTGGAGACCAGGGTCAGAAGGGCGCCGATCACCAATGTCAGGGAGACGGTCGTGGCCAGGCCGAGATAGAAGTTTCGCAGCGAGCCGGCTTCGTCGTCCCAGGACGCGAGCCAGCGGTATGCCCAGATCGGCGCCGACGCGATGAGCAATGCCAGTGGCATCGCCGGCTCGGGGATCTGGTCGAGCCCCCAGATCCCGTCGTAAGCCATTGACAGCAGCCAGGTCAGAGACCCGATCAAGCCAATCGATAGCGCGATCAGGGTGACACCGGACCCGGTGAGCCTGGGAAGATCGCGCGCATCTCCTCCCGGCCTGTCCCGCCACTCCGACCACCAGTGGAACGCGACGATCCCACCGTAGATCACCAGGTCGGTCCAATCCGCGCTGCCACCCTCTCCGGACAGTGCGGCAGCCAGATCCCAAACCGATAAGAAGAAGGCGGCCAGGAAGACAAGCTCGACGAGGGTCAGGTAGATCGGCCACCCTGCTGCCTCCGGATAGATCTTGCGACGACCGGCCTGACGACGCCAGAGCAGGAAGGCGATCGGAGCGGACACCACGAGCCCGGCCAGGGCCCCTGCGATCTCTCCCGTGGGCCGCCCCGCCAACTGGTCGGCGGTGAGACTGGCCCGGGCCAGAGTGGCCAGTGTGAACCCGGAGGTTCCCACTGCGAGGGCGAGAAGCAGATAGGGGATGACGTCCACCCCGCCGTCGACCTCAGCACCCTCGGCCCGGCGCCTCCAGATCCTCACGGCTGCCGCGATCAGCCCTCCGATCACAACGAGGATCACGGCGGCGAGGGCGATGCTCACCCCATCACCTCGTCACAGCTCTGGTCGTAGTACGGCCAGGCCGGCTGGCGGATCCTCCATCCACCGTCCTCCAGCACCAGGCTGAACCACTCTTCGCGTTGGTAGATCCCGTCCACCGGGTCTACAGCGTTGTCGGTGATGCCGATCACGACCGTGGCTTCGTCGTCGTTTCCCTCGACACTGACCAGGGCCGCCGAGATGTCCGGGGCCCCACCTGTCGGCTCACTGGATTCGGGGATGCAGCCATCATCTGACCAATAGGAGGCGGCCGCGTCGAAGTCGCCTGCGCTCAGGGCGGCGATATACGACTGCACCGTCCCCTCCGGCGTGTCCGGGTCGAATTGCTCCGGTTCACGATTCAGCCCGATGACGACCAGGACCACGACGGCCGCCACACCGACGACCGGGAGGATCCAACCGGGCACCCTTCGTCCCTCATCCATGCCGCTCATTCTCGCAGGCCCCAAAGGTGCGCATCGGGAGCACTGCCCTCGTCGACGGGGCGAGGCTCTGATTTGCGCCTGCTCAGTCTTGAAGACCGAGCGCCTTCATCCCCCCGGCGAGGTTGGCCACCTGCTCGTAACCGTTCAGGGTCAGGTACGACGCCACCTGATGACTCCTCCCCCCGGAGCGACAAACCACGAGATAGGCCCGATCGGTGTCCAGCTCGCCCATCCGAGTCGGTATCTCACCCATCGAGATCTGGATGGCGGCGGGCAGGACGCCCTGGGCCCATTCGAATGGCTCGCGTATGTCCAGGACGACGCCTTCGTTGTCGGTGAGCCAGTTCTCCCAGTCCGCGGCTGGCACGTTCTCGATCATGACATCGATTCAAGCCGATCCCGAGGGCTGTCCGGCCGCACTCCCTACACTCCCGCCGCGGTCCAAGGTCGAGTGGAGGTCAACATCAAAATCGCAGTCCTCGCCTCCGGGTCCGGGACGAATCTCCAGGCCCTGATCGACGCTCCCGACCTCGGTGCCGAGATCACGCTCGTGGTGTCCGACCGGCCGGGCATAGTGGCCCTGGACCGGGCCCACCAGGCCGGGATCGAGACAGCAGTCGTGCCTTACGGCGAGTACGGCTCGCGGGCCGAGTTCTGCACAGCCGTGAACGACGTCACCCATGGTGCGGGTGTCGAGGGCCTGGTGCTCGCCGGGTTCATGCGGGTCCTCGATGGGGCGTTGGTCTCGTCATGGAAGGACCGGATCCTGAACATCCACCCCTCGCTGCTTCCCGCCTTCCCGGGGGCCAACGCAGTGGACCAAGCCCTCGAGTACGGGGTCAAGGTCACCGGTGTCACCGTTCATTTCGTGGATGAGGAAGTCGACCACGGCCCGATCATCGCCCAGCAATCAGTCCCGGTCCTGCCCGACGACGATCGGGAGAGCCTCCATGCCCGGATCCAGGTTGAGGAGCGCGCCCTCTACCCGCGGGTGGTGTCCGCTTTTGCCCGGGGCCAGCTGGTGATGGACGGTCGAAGGGTGAGGTGGGAATGAGCCGCATCGCGGTGGAGCGAGCGCTGATCAGCGTCTACGACAAGACCGGCCTGGCCGCATTCGCCCGGCGATTGGCCGATGCGGGTGTCGAGATCGTCTCGTCCGGTGGCACCGCCGTCGCCCTCACCGTGGCCGGGATCGAGGTCAGCACCGTCAGCGAGGTGACCGGTGCGCCCGAGTTACTGGGCGGTCGCGTGAAGACCCTCCACCCCTCCATCCATGGCGCGATTCTGGCCCGGACCGACGACGAGGGCGACCTGGCCGATCTCGCCGCCCAGGGAATCGACCCCTTTCAGCTGGTGGTGGTGAGTCTCTATCCGTTCCGCGAGACCTTGGCCATCACCGGCGCCACCGAGGCAGAGATCATCGAGAAGATCGATATCGGAGGCCCGGCCATGATCCGGGCTGCCGCCAAGAACCATCGGTACGTCGGGGTCGTCACCTCCGTCGAGCAGTACGAGCTCGTAGCCAAGGCGGTGGAGGGCGGAGGGCTCGACGATGACCTGAGAAGGCGGCTTGCTGCCTCGGCCTTCTTCCATACCGCCTCCTACGACGCCGCCATCGTGGGATGGATCGGTTCTGATCGGGTCATCCCGCTGCGTCATGTCTCGGGCCTGCGGTATGGGGAGAACCCGCATCAGTCTGCCGGGCTCTATGTCGAGGATCGCACCGCCCCCTGGTGGGCGGCGGCCACCTTGCATCAAGGCAAGGAGATGTCGTTCAACAACTACCTCGATGCCGAGGCGGCCTGGCGTCTCGCCACCAGCCAGCCGGGATGCGTCGCCATCGTCAAGCACACCAATGCCTGTGGTGCCGCCTATGGAGAAGAGGTGGCCGACACCTTCGATCGCGCCTGGGCCTGTGATCCGCTGTCGGCCTTCGGGGGAGTCATCGGGATCAACGGGATGCTCGACGTGGCAACGGCGGAATCGATCGCCGCCAAGTTCGTCGAGGTGGTCGTGTGCGCCGCGATCGAGGACGATGCCAAGGAGGTGCTGGGGCGGAGAGAAGGGCTGCGTGTGCTGGAGGCCGCCGCCCCTGGCGAATCCGATGCCGACATCCGGCGCATCGAATCGGGTCTGTTGATCCAGGATCGGGACACGACCGAGGGGGAGGACTGGGAGGTGGTATCCCAACGCGTCCCATCCGACGCGGAGCGCGCAGAGCTCGAGTTCGCGTGGAAGGTGGCAATGCACACCAAGTCGAATGCGATCGTCGTCGCCAAGGACCGGGCCGCAATCGGGGTGGGGGCGGGTGACCAGTCGCGGGTCGGGGCCGCCGAACGGGCGTTGGTCCGGGCTGGAGATCGCGCGACGGGTGCGGTGGCCGCGTCCGATGCCTTCTTCCCTTTCCGGGACGGGCTCGACGCCCTGGCCGGCGCCGGCGTCGTCGCGGTCGTCGAGCCGGGTGGCTCCCGCAACGATCAGCAGCTGATCGACGCGGCCAACGAACACGGGCTTGCGCTCATCTTCACCGGCCGTAGGCACTTCAGGCACTGATGGGGGCGCGGATCATCGACGGCAAGGAGTCGGCCCGTCGGGTGAAGGCCGAAGTGGCCGAGCTGGTTTCGGGTCTGCAGTACCAGCCGGGCCTGGCCACGGTGCTGGTCGGGGACGATCCGGCCTCTCACACCTATGTCAGGGGGAAGCGACGCGACGCCGAAGAGGTGGGGATCCGATCCATCCATCACGAGCTCCCGGGGGATGTGCCCCAGGCGGATCTCGAAAAGCTCATCGACGGACTGAACTCCGACGACGAGGTAGACGGGATCCTGGTCCAGCTGCCGCTTCCCGGCGGGCTCGATTCGGAGCGTGTCGTGGCCAGTATCGACCCGGCCAAGGATGTCGACGGGCTCCATCCGTACAACCTGGGGCTGCTCGTCCTGGGCAGGCCCGGTCTGCGCCCGTGCACGCCCAGTGGGGTGATGCGCATGCTCGAGGACAACGACGTGGTCGTCTCGGGCCGGACGGCGGTGGTGATCGGCCGCTCGTTCCTGGTGGGCAGGCCCTTGGCCCTGATGATGGCGCGCAAGGGTGTCGACGCCACTGTGACCATGGCTCACTCCCGCACCCCGCGACTCGCCGAGGTGGCCCGGGGCGCCGACATATTGGTTGCGGCCGTCGGTGTTCCCCGGATGGTGACGGCCGAGTACGTCAAGCCAGGTGCCGCAGTCATCGACGTGGGCATCAACCGGGTCGAGGACGGGCTGGCCGGTGACGTCGACTTCGACTCCGTGGTCGGGGTCGCCGGTTCGATCACACCGGTGCCCGGTGGCGTCGGCCCGATGACGAGGGCCATGTTGCTGGCCAACACGGTGGAGGCTGCCAAGAGCCGTCGCGGGGCGTAAAGAATCGAGCCCGATCGGCCGAAGATCTGTCATGCGCCGCCGCATGCATCTCATCGCCTCGACAGTCGTGCTCGGGCTCCTGGGGACTGCTTGCTCGGGCAACGTCTTCGACTTGGCGGTGGGCGACTGCTTCGACGACGGTGACATGACCGTCGAGGGGATCGAAGAGGTCGGTGAGGTGCCCATGGTCGAATGCTCGGAACCCCACGACAACGAGGTCTACGCCGTTGTCAGCGTCGAAGGTGAACGGTTCCCCGGCGAGGTCGCGATCCAGACCGAGGCAGACGAGGTCTGTCTCGATTCCTTCCCGAAGTTTGTCGGGCTCGACTATCAGACCTCGGTCCTCGACTTCGGCTGGCTTGTCCCTACCGCCGAGACCTGGGAGGCCGGTGACCGTGTCGTCGCCTGCTTCATCTATCGCATGGACCTGGAAAAGGTGACGGGGACGCTCCAGGGCGCGGGTATCTGACCTGGAGGACACCATCCGGCGGGGGGCTAACCTCGCCGCTGTATGGCAACTTCGATAACCATGGGCCCCGAGGGGCTCGTTGTCCCGGCAAACCCGATCATCCCGTTCATAGAAGGTGACGGCATCGGCCCTGATATCTGGGCAGCCGCGGTGCGTGTCTTCGACGCCGCCGTCAAGGGAGCATACGGGGACGAGCGGGCGATCGCCTGGACCGAGGTCCTGGCGGGGGAGAAGTCCTTCAACGAGACGGGCTCGTGGCTCCCCGACGAGACGGTCGATGCCTTCCGTCACCACCTGGTCGGCATCAAGGGTCCGCTGACCACTCCGGTCGGCGGCGGGATCAGGTCGCTGAACGTGGCCCTTCGCCAGCTGATGGACCTCTACGCGTGTGTCCGCCCGGTCCGCTGGTTCGAGGGAGTGCCCTCGCCGGTCAAGGACCCCGGGCAGGTGGACATGGTCATCTTCCGTGAGAACACCGAGGACGTGTATGCGGGCTTGGAGCTCGAAGCCAACGGTGAGGACGCCGCACGACTCATCGAGTTCGTCAAGGCCGAGTATGGATGGGAGGTCAGGCCCGATTCAGGCATCGGCCTGAAGCCGGTGTCCGTCACCGGCTCCAAGCGGCTGATTCGGGCGGCCATCACATACGCCCTGGCCAATGGGCGCAAATCCGTGACATTGGTCCACAAGGGGAACATCCAGAAGTTCACCGAGGGTGCCTTCCGCAAATGGGGATACGAATTGGTGAAGGAGGAATTCTCCGACGTCGCCGTATCGTGGGAGGACTCCGGTGGCGACCCGGGGGACAGACTTCTCGTCCAGGACGTCATCGCCGACGCCATGCTGCAGCAGGTGCTGACCCGGCCCGCCAACTACGACGTGATCGCCACCACCAATCTCAATGGCGACTACATCTCCGATGCCCTGGCCGCCCAGGTGGGAGGCATCGGGATCGCCCCCGGCGGCAACATAAACTACGACACCGGTGTGGCCGTGTTCGAGGCGACCCACGGCACCGCTCCCAAGTACGCCGGCCAGGACAAGGTGAACCCCGGATCGGTGATCCTGTCCGGGGAGATGATGTTCCGCTACATGGGGTGGGGCGAGGCGGCCGATCTCATCATCCGGGGCCTGGAAGGGGCGATCAAGGCGAAGACCGTCACCTACGACTTCGCCCGTCTCACCGACGATGCGACCGAGGTCAAGACCTCGGAGTTCGGCGACGCGATCATCGGGCACATGTAGCGCTGCGTCGTGTGTATCCCGCCTCCCCGGGAGGTGGTGTCATTCACATGATCCCGGACGGGTGGGCACCGGTCCCTCCTAGACTCAGCACCATCGAGCGGGAGCCCATGACCACCCTTCAGATCACACGTTCCGCCGACGTCCTGCCCCCCGAGGAGGTGGCTGCTCTCACTCCGCTCATCGAGGACATCCAGCGTCTCAAGGTCGAGCGGAACGCCATCGTCGCTGCCCACAACTACATGACGCCAGACATCTATCACCTGGCGGCGGACATCACCGGGGACTCCCTGGCCCTCGCCCAACTGGCGCTGGAGACCGAAGCGGAAGTCATCGTCCTGGCCGGTGTCCATTTCATGGCAGAGACGGCCAAGCTCATCAACCCGGAGAAGACGGTTCTCATCCCCGATCTCGCCGCCGGTTGCTCCCTGGCCGACGGCATCACCGGGGGCGATGTGCGCCGTTTGAAGGAGGAACACCCGGGTGTCCCGGTGGTGACCTATGTCAACACATCGGCCGACGTCAAGGCCGAGTCGGACATCACCTGTACCTCGTCCAATGCCGTGGCAGTGGTCGAGTCACTCGGTGTCGACCGCGTCATCTTCACCCCGGACCAATACCTGGGACGCTGGGTCGCCACACAGACGGACGTCGACGTGATCCTGTGGGAGGGCTCCTGCATCGTCCACGAGAGGTTCACCGGCGCCGAGGTCGCCCAGCATCGGATGACACTCGGGGACATTCCGGTGATCGCCCACCCCGAGTGTCCCCCTGACGTTCTGGCCGAGGCCGACTTCGTGGGGTCCACTCACGCCATGATCGATTGGGTCGTCACCCGTCAGCCGAAGACGGTGATGATGCTCACCGAGTGCTCGATGGCTGACAACGTCGCAGAAGCGACCCCGAACACCGAATACATTCGACCGTGCAACCTCTGTCCCTACATGAAGCGGATCACGCTCGACAACATCAAGACCTCGCTGGAGACGATGACGCATCGGGTCGAAATCGCGCCCGAGGTGGCCGAACGGGCGAGGAGAGCGGTGATGCGGATGCTCGAGGTGGGCCGTAAGGACTGAGGCCCTCCTCCGGTGACCCGGGTCACCCGGCTCGATGCCCCTCTGGTGGTGGGCTCCGGCGTGGCCGGGCTCACCGTGGCCCTGGGGCTGCCCCGGGCTTATGTCATCTCTCCACCCGACATGGGCTCGACCTGGTGGGCGCAGGGTGGCATCGCCGTCGCTTGGTCAACCGACGACTCGCCCCGTCAGCACGCCGACGACACGCTGGCGGTCTCCGGCGGGCTCGGCGTCGAGCAGATCGTCGACATCCTCACCAAGGGCGGGCCCGCTGCGGTCGAGAACCTGATCGCGCTCGGTGCTCAATTCGACCGCGACCCCGATGGTGAGCTCTTGTTGGCCAGGGAAGGCGGGCATCGCACCCGTCGGGTGCTCCACGCCGACGGGGATGCCACCGGGGCCGAGGTGATGCGAGCCCTCCTGGCCGCGGTCGAGGGCGACGAGCGGATCGTGATCATCCCCCGGCGCGCACTCGACCTCGTGATGATCGGAGACAGGGTCGGCGGTGTGGTCACCAGCGAAGGGAAGAAGCGCGAGGTGCTCCTGGCCCCGGCGGTGGTGCTCGCCACCGGGGGGGCGGGCCGGCTCTACTCACACACGACCAACCCGCCCGCGGTGACCGGAGAGGGCATCGCCATGGCGGGGCGGGCCGGAGCGCGGCTGGCCGACATGGAGTTCGTCCAGTTCCACCCCACGGCGCTCGACGTGGGGAAAGACCCGATGCCTCTCCTCACCGAGGCGCTGCGCGGGGACGGGGCGATCCTGGTCGACGCCCACGGGCGTCGATTCATGCCCCAGTACCATCCCAGGGCCGAGCTCGCCCCACGTGACATCGTTGCTCGGGCCATCTTCTGGCAATACGACCGGGGCCTGGGCGGCGCATACCTCGATGCCAGCTCGATCATCGACTTCGCCGGGCGCTTCCCGACCGTCAACGCCCATGCCCATTCCGTCGGACTCGACCCGACCGAGCACCTCCTCCCCGTGTCCCCGGCTGCGCACTACTACATGGGCGGCATCGACGCCGATGTCAACGGCCGCACTTCGGTTCCCGGCCTCTGGGCCGTCGGGGAGTGCAGCTCCACCGGCGTCCATGGCGCCAACCGGCTCGCATCGAATTCCCTGCTCGAGGGTCTCGTCTTCGGAGCCAGGGTGTCGGCCGACGTGTCGGTCTCGATGGTCGAGCCGATCGGCGAGCCAAACGCACCGAAGGAGGCCTTCGATCTGCCCTTGGTGGCCGGGCCGGCCCTCGAAGACCTCCGTCAGATCATGTGGGACCGAGTCGGGCTGGTCCGCACCGGCCCCGGGCTATGGGAGGCGCGCAACAACCTCCTCGAGCTGGAGACCGTCCTGAGACGCACCGTCGCCGGTCGGGTCGCCGTCGAGCTGTCCCTGATGGTGACCCTGGCCGCGCTGAGACGCTCCGAGTCGAGGGGCGGCCACTACCGGGCCGACTATCCCGAGCCGGACCCGATGCAGGAGCATCGGACCCTCATCGACCCGGCCCGGGCACAGATGACCGGGGTCAGCTGATGCTCCGGGCCGACTACGTCGAACTGGTCGGCCGCGCCCTCTCCGAAGATCTCGAGCCCGACGGGGACATCACATCCGAGTCTGTGATCCCCAAAGACTCGATGAGCCGGGGTGTTTTCGTGGCTCGCGGTGAAGGGGTGATCGCCGGGCTCGAGGTGGCCGCATATGTATTCGAAGCCCTCGATCCCACAATCGTCTTCGATGCCCTGGTCGAAGACGGCGGCCGAATCCGGGCAGGCGGGCATGTCGCCTTGGTCGCCGGCCCTTCCCGCTCGGTCTTGAGCGGTGAGCGCACCGCACTCAACCTCCTGGGGCGGATGTCGGGTGTGGCCACGGCCACGGCAAGGTTGGTCGAGGCCGTCGCCGGCACCGAGGCCCGGATATCGGATACTCGCAAGACCATGCCCGGCCTGAGAGCTGTCGACAAGTACGCGGTGCGGGCTGGGGGAGGCATGAATCATCGCTTCGGGCTCTACGACGCCGTGCTCATCAAGGACAACCACCTTGCCGCCGTCGGCGACATCGCCTCGGCGGTGGCCTCGGCCCGCGCTGCGGTGGGCCCGGGTGTGATGATCGAAGTCGAGGTGACAAACCTGGACCAATTGGCGGAGGTGATCCCGACCGACGCCGACCGGGTGCTCCTCGACAACATGAGCCCCGAGATGCTGGCTCAGGCAGTCGAGGAGGTGGCCGGTCGTCTCACCACCGAGGCCTCGGGCGGAGTGACCCAGGACAATGTCCGACAGATCGCAGAGACGGGCGTGGACATCATCTCGGTGGGCTGGATCACACACTCCGCCCCTCAGCTCGACATCGGCCTGGATTTCATGTGACCGACAGCGCAGGGATAACTTCGACATCATGATCGATGAACCAGTGCGGGTGGCGGTGACCGGTGCGGCGGGGCAGATCGGCTACAGCCTTCTCTTCCGGATCGCCGCAGGTGACATGCTCGGGCCCGACCGGCCCGTGGTCCTCCAGATGTTGGAGATACCTGAGGCGTTGGGAGCGCTCGATGGGGTTGCCATGGAGCTCGAGGACGGAGCCTTTCCCCTGCTCGCCGGAATGGTCTCATCCGATGACCCCGAGACTGCTTTCGCCGATGCCGACATCGCGCTGCTGGTCGGGGCCATGCCGAGGACGGCAGACATGGATCGGTCTGATCTGCTCGCCGCCAACGGCGCCATCTTCACCACGCAGGGCAAGGCCATAGCCGAGGCGGCGAGCTCAGAAGTGAAGGTCCTGGTGGTGGGTAACCCGGCCAACACCAACGCCCTGATCGCCTTGAGCAACGCGGAGGGAAGGAGCCCCGCCGCCTTCACCGCTATGACGAGGCTCGACCACAATCGGGCGGTTGGCCAGCTTGCCAAGAAGTTGGGCCGGCCAGTCTCATCGGTCCGGCGAATGACCATCTGGGGAAATCATTCGGACACCCAATACCCCGACCTCACCCATTGTGAGGTCGACGGCGCTCCGGCGCTCGACCTGGTCGAGGACCGGGCCTGGGTTGACGCAGAGTTCATCCCGACCGTGGCGAAGAGAGGTGGTGCGATCATCCGGGCCAGGGGAGCGTCCTCGGCGGCCTCCGCAGCCAACGCCGCCATCGACCACGTTCGAGACTGGTGGCACGACACTGCCGAGGGTGACTGGGTCTCGATGGGTGTGCCCTCGGACGGGTCCTATGACGTCCCGGAGGGTCTGGTGTCATCGTTCCCCTGCATCTGCCGCGGAGGGAAATGGGAGATCGTGCAAGGACTCGAGATCGATGATGTGTCGCGAGCCCGCATCGACGCCTCGGTGGCCGAGTTGGCAGCGGAGCGTGACACGGTGCGAGATCTCGGTCTGATCTGAGGGAGGAAGACGACTCCCGGGACGACGCCGAGGACCACGACCAAACCAGCCAGCATCGCGCCCGGGCAAGAGCCTTCCCGGCGGACGAAATGTCGACCGCCGGGCGGGCTCAGACTCCGATCAGCTGATCTGCTGTCCCTGCTCGTCGAACTCCATGATCGGCCGCACCTCGACTCTCCCGTGCCAGGCTCCGGGGATCCGCGCTGCCCATTTGAGAGCCTCGTCGAGGTCATCCACGTCGAGGAGATAGAACCCTCCGAGGACTTCCTTGGTCTCCGCAAAAGGGCCATCGGTGAACACCGGTTCGCCTCCCTTGCCGCTCGGGACGTGAACCGTGGTGGCTGTGTTGGTGTCGTGGAGTGCCTCGCCACCGACCATCACCCCGGCCTCGCTGGCATTCTGGCCGAACTCCATGTAGTCGACCATCACCTGCTGTTGCTCCTCTGGTGTGCCCTGACCCTGGGTCTCGGCCGGGCCGTATATCAACGCTGCGTACTTGGGCATCCGTCATTCCCTTCTCTCGGGGACGCCTCACATCGGTAATGACGCATGAGGCCGACGCCGCTCGACAGGTTTCTCCTATCAGTACTCGACTTCCAGGTTGGAGACGGCCGATCCCCACTGCTGGATAGCGCCCTGGTGCATCATCAATTTGGCCAGATTGCCCGATACCTTGAGCTTCCCGGTCATGAAAGCGGTCTGCGTGTTCAACTCACCCTTGGAGATGGCGCTGGCGGTGTCGTATCCCTGATTCACGGTGACGTCCGCACCTTCCAGCGTGCCCAGGGCCAGGGTGGCATTGCCGCCCCCGGTCTTCAGGTAATAGGCCACCTCGCCGTCGGGAGCATCGGTGGTGGTGAACTGGATGCCGAGGTCGGCGTCGCCGATGGCGTTCTTGAATCCTTCGTGGCCGTTGAGGGCAGCGGTCACATCGGAGGCCCAGTCGTCGCTGAGGAATTTGGACACGTATTCACTCCTTTGGGTGGTCGGGACCTCAATCGTACCGGGCTTGGTCACGATCAGGTAAGGGTCATATCAGCTTGGCGATCGACGTCTCGGCCCCGCGGGAGAGCCGGGTCAAAGGCTCTCGGGGGTGGCCGGGGTCGAGACCGGCCGTCTTGGCCGCCGCCTTGACCCCGGGCACGCCATGGGCTTCCACGTCGGCACTGATCGCACTGAGGCGTTTCTGCAGTCTTCTGGCCTTGCTCGGGTCCGCCTTGGCCGTGGCCAACGTCTGGAGGACCAGTTGTGGGGCGTAGTTGCCGGAGCCCGTGATGGCACCGTGACAGCCGATCGCCATCGCCGCGGTCAAAGCCCGCGACGATCCCGAGTAGAGGATGAAGTCCGCCGGCGCAGCATCGATGATCGACTGGAGCCGGACGACGTCACCGCTGGAGTCCTTCATCCCCACTATGTTCCCGTGCCGGGAAAGCCTCCACACCAGCTCGACGGGCAAGCTGTAGCCGGTCACCGACGGAACCGAGTAGAGGAACACGGGGACCGTCGAGACGTCTGCGACCGTGCGATAGAAACGGTGCACCGCTTCGTCCCGGCCCCGGGCCAAGGTGGTGGGTGTGAGGACCAGCACGGTGTCGGCGCCGCCGTCGATCGCCTCTGCCACCTGAGCGAGGGCTACCCGGGTCGACTCGGCAGCGATTCCCACCATGAAATGGGCTTTGCGTCGTCGACCCGCTTTGACCAGACGATGCCGTTCGCCGGGCTCGAGGTAGGGGCCCTCTCCATTGGATCCGCCGATGACGAACCCCTCCATGCCGGCGTCGGCCAGGGTCTTCAGGTTGTGGGTGTGTGCCCGGGTGTCTATCTCGCCCCCGCGGGTGAACGGCGTGATCAGCGCGGGCATGTATTCGGGAGGTGCCGGCATCGGTGGAAGGGTAGGTGCCGGTGTCAAGCGCGCCGTCGCGATCAGGGCGCGGGGGGCTCGATTCGGAACACGGCGTCGTCGGCGAAGTCGACCGAGCCGCTGAACCAGAGAAAACCGGTGAGCCAGTTGTGCTCGAAGGTGACGCGGACGCCGATCCAGTCGGCGCTACCGAAGGTGTTCACCCGATCGGTGGGGTCCCAGCTCGATCCGAGGTGCTCGGCGTTCCATTGCGTGCTGGCACAAGCCACCAAGGCCGGGTCCCCGGCGACGAAGGGGCTATAGCGACGGGTGTGTGCCGAGGTCGATCCGGGGTAGCTCCCCGAAGCGCTCGACTTGTAGATGTGCACCTCCTCGATCTCGCCTGCGGTGAGCGACTGCAAAGCGCCTGCGGCAGCCTCCAAGATCACGCAGTCCGCATCTCCGTAGTTCGCTGCCGAGGCGGCCACCCGGCCCCCTTCCCTGGAGGCGATTGTGACCGTCAGCCAATCGCGAAATGCCATTCCGTACTCGAAAGCCCCAAGGGCGAGTAGCACGAGAAGCCCGAACACCATGGAGAACTCGACCATGGTGGCGCCCCGATCGCCCCGTCCGATCTTCGGCCGCCTCACTGGTTTGGCACCAGATGGACGGGATTGCCGATCACCTTGGCCGTCCAGGTGGTCCGGTCGTGTGACGTGTTGAGGGCTGCGTTGACCTTCCAGTAGCAGTCGGTACTGCAGGTATATGCGCCCGGGATGTCGATCTGCATCGTGATCCAGTGCGAGTTGAACTGGGCCACACCGCTGACAGTGGTGGGGATGCTGCAACTGCTGCCGCTACTCCCGTTGGTCGCAGTCCATGAGCACGAGATCCCGGTCACTCCGGGGGGAGCTTGCACGGTCATGCTGGCGTTGCCCGAGCCTTCGCCCGGATCGAAGAACTTGAGCTCCAGGGTCTTGCCGGCGTGGATCGGCTCCACCTCGGCCAGGTAGATGGTGGCCGTGCCCGAAGGGGCGTTGGTGAAGATCGACATGTCGTTGATGGCGTATACCCGCGGGAAGCTGGTTGTGGTGAGGTTGGAGGAGTTGGCCAAGATCGCATAGCCGTTGTTGCCGCCGAGGTTCCCCGAGTTGGCCAGCTTGAGGACGTAGATCCCCTCACTGGGGGTGGCTACCCGGCAAAGCCTGCTCCAAAGGTTCCGATAAGTGCCGGAATCGGCCTCCGAGTTGACGGTCCTCGGGTTGGTGCCCGACGAGCACGAGCTCACGGTGGTGTTGTTGGTAGGGATGGTCGGGGAGTCGTCGGGGTCGTACAGGGTGAAGGTGGTGTGGGTCCCCCCGTCGTCACTGTTGACGAGACTCTGTTCATCCCCTGTCTCGGCAAAGCTGCTGCGGTCGTAGAAACCGAAGTCGTAGATGTAGACATCGAGCCAGCTCTGCCCGGCCGGCACCTCGATTCCGTAGTAGTAGTAGCCCCGATAATCGGTATTGGTGCCCGTGCAGCCACCGCTGGTCGTCGCGGTTATGCACTCCACCGAGTAGGGGTCACCGTTCTCCTTGCCGGTTCGCTCTCCGTTGATCGCCCCCCAGAAGTTCTGCGTGTAGCTCTCACAGAGGCTGAGTGCCGTGGATGCGCCGGTTCCGGACACCAGGCCACCGGTGCCGACGTGGCTGGTCGAACCGATACCGAAGCAATTGGCCGGGCTCCCCAGCGGGACCGGCTTGACGTATTCGGCTGTTGCCGTGCGGCTGATTTCGAACGAATCGAAGCCGAGGGCCTTGAGGAAGAACGTGCCCACGGTGGCGTCGAGGACGATCTCCAGCTTGTTGTCGTCGAGCGCGCTCCACTCCAGCTCGTCGGTCCCGCCTGTCCCGTTGGAGACCCCGTTGACGACGCCGATGTCCCACCCGTTCGCCTCGGCGCCGTTGACTGCCTGGGCGACGGCACCGGTCGTGTCGCTTGGTAGATAGACCACGCCCGCCAAGGCGGCGGCGTCGGCTCCCCGCTGGAGACGGGCCCCGTTCAAATAGGCCCAACCGAGATCGACGGCGAAGGCCGACATCCCGAGGAGCAGGAACATCAGGATGGCGATGAAGGGAAGGGCCGCTCCGGAATCATCCTCGATGTGCCGGAATCGGGAGGCCAGGGCCTTCACTGTTCGAACACCTTCGGCTCGAGGCGGGTGATGGTCGACTCGTCGACCTGGAAGTTCCCCCGGAAAGGCGGGAACCCAGTGACCCAGCTTCGGTCGAGGATGACCCGAACACCGATTATGTCGAGGGGGAGGGCGCCCACCTTGGCCTGTCTCGAGGTGGCCGGCCATCCAATTGCGCCAAGAGTCCAGCCGTCTCCAGGCTGCGCCGGATAGTGGCAGATGGTCGGGTCACCACCGTTGTAGGTGGCGACATTGGTCACACCCTGGTTCCCCGTGCCTTCGTCGGCTTTGAAGATCTGGATCTGGTTGATCCGGGTCAGGTCACTCCCGTTGGCGAGCTCACCGATCCCTCGCAGAATGGCGCAGTCGGCCTCGGTGTCATTGCCGGCCAGGGCGCCGAGGCGGGCCCCCTCCCTTGATATGTAGGAGACGGTCAGATAGTCCTTGAAGGCGAGCCCGATCTCCAGCGTCCCCATGACGATCAGGATGAGGATGGGAAACACGAGCGAGGCCTCGACGAGACTCGCCCCCCGCTCGCGTCGGAACCGGATGCGTTGCATCATCTGCTTCAGGCCGTTGGCTGCTCTCACGCCGGTCTCTTTCCCACCACCAATGAGGTCGGTTGTCGACGGGGGTTCTTCGGCAGAAAAGCGCGAAATCTGAAGTGCGTGACGGCGCTCGGAGCAGCAAGAAGGCCCCAAGACCCAACTGTTTCGGGAAGCCTTTTCATGCCCTCACGGACCGTGAAGAGGCGGGATTACTCGACCAGATGGATCGGGTTGCCGATCATGTACGCCTTCCATGTGGTGGTGTCGTTGACCCCGGAGGGATAGGCGTAATTGACCTTCCACCAGCATCCGGGCACCCCGCCTTCGGTGCAGGAGTACTCAGGGGGCAGGTCCATCTCGAACTTCAGCCAGCGGTCGTGATACTCCTGCGGGCTCACCGATTCCTGGCACCCGCTGCCGGCCGCGATGGTGTTCTGCAGATTCCAGTCTTGACCGGGGTTGTTTCGGGTGTAGATCCGACACTGTCCGTCGTTGAACACCGATCCGTCCGGGCTGACCATCTGCAGGGTGCCTGTCGCCGCCGATTCGCCGGCATCGAAGAACTCCACGACGAAGGTCTTGCCGTGGTAATAGCTGGGCACTTCGGCCAGATAGAAAGCCGTGGTCGACCCGCTGGCGTTGTTGTAGATGGAGAAGTCACCGAGGGCGTAGAGCTTCCCGGCGCTCGACTTGATCGAATACCGGTTGAGGCCGGATCGATCGGCCAGTGCGCCGGGATCGACGTGCCGGACCTGCACGACATATACGCCCGTCCCCGACTGGCTCCAACACGTCTGGCCGTCGGGTGGCGTGAAGGCATACGGGATGGTCTCGGCCACTTGGGGGAGCGGAGGGACCGTGGCCTGACACAAGAGCGCGTTGTCGGACACATCGAGGGGTGTGGGGTCCGGGGCGTACAAGGCGACATACATCGTCGGCCCACAGTCGGGGGCCGTGCTCGGGCCCCAGTCCTCGCAGCCACGGTCTCCGGTGCGGATCCCGTCACCGGACACCTGGCTGCCCGAGTTGTTGTGGAAGGCGAGGTCGTTGAACTGGAGGGTGAACGAGGAGGACGACTCGATGCCGTACAGGTAGCCGGTTGACCGTGCCCAGTTGTTCCGGGGACAAGACGGGTTGTCGTTGCTGCTCGTGCACCAGGATGAGTAGGCGTCACCCATCTCGTTGTCGGTCCACTTACCATGGATATTGGCCCAGAAATTGGCCTGCCCGCTGCAGCCGGCCTGCTCGGGGTCACAGGAGTTTCCGAACTGGTTCTCCGGGCTGCCCAGCTTCAAGGGCGGGATGTACTCCGCCACCGCAGATCGGGAGATGGTCATCGTGTCGAAGCCGAGGATCTTGGCGAAGAAGGTCGGCACCACGTCGCTGACGGTCACCTCGAGTTTGTTCGGCTCACCGGGCACGCCTGCAGGAATCACATCGACGTCGGTGAGACTGTCGTCGTAGCCGTTGCGGAGGGCGATATCGACCGCAGTGGCGTTGGCTGTCCCCGACTCGGCAGGGAGCCAGATCACCCCACCCAGGGCGGCTGCATCGGCTGCTCGTTGGATGCGGCTTGCGCTGAGGTAGAACCAGGCGAGGTCGGACCCGAAGGCAGCCATGCCCATGAGGACGACCAGGGAGCCGGCAACCAACGCAAGGGCGGCTCCCCGGTCGTCGTCCCGCGCCCTACGGAACAGCCTTCTCACTGTGTTCCCCTGGTGTCGGGTTCGATCTGCATCACCGCCGTCTCGGTCCAGTCCACGGTGGGGAAGGGGAAAAGACCGGTCACGCTGGTGTGGGAGAAGGTCACCTCCACCCCGAGCACATCGAGGGCTGGTGGCACCCGGTCCCGGCCGGATGCGGCCCAGGGACAGCCATTGTCGCATCCAAGTGAATTGGAGGAAGTGTCGCAGTCGAGGGCCCCGGACGGTGAGTACTCGTTGATCGCCCCCGTGATCGGATCGCCCACTCCGTCCGCCCTGAAGATCCGCACCGATTCGAGGTCACCGAATCGGAGGTTGCAGGCGGCTTCCTCCACCGACTCCAGGATGAGGTCGTCGGCATCGACTCCGCCCTGATCGAAATCCGCCGCCGCCGCCCCGGTGCGCGCCCCTTCCCGGGCCGCATTGGTGACGGTGAGATAGTCGACCACCAGGAAGCCGATTTCGGAGAGGCCGATGGCGAGCAGGATCAGGATGGGGAGGATGATCCCGACCTCGACCAGTGACGCCCCCTTGTCACCGAGGCGTCTCATGACTCGAACACCTGAGGCTCGATCTGGAAATCGGTGACCGTGGTGAAGTCGGAGGAGGGAACGAAGTAGTTGGTCAGCCATTGATGGGAGAACGCGACCTCCACCCCGATCCGATCGAGGTCGGGCGCCTCCACGTCACGGGTGGATGGATCCCAACCCGGAACGCTGTAGGAGTCGCGAAACGGCTCCGGGCATGGGGTCCAGTCGCAGCATCCGACCAGTGCGGGCAAGCCCACCGGGGTGTTGTCGCTGCAGTCGCTCCCGGGGGTGTAGGTGTAGTCCTCGCCCGTGGCGGGTGAGCCGGCGTCGAAGATGCGGACATCGATGCTGTCGGCGATGCCTGCGGGGGCCAGGGTGCGCTCGATATCGCGCAGGATCTGGATGTCGGCCGTTGGGTCGTCGCCGTAGGTGGCCCCGGCTCGGGCCCCCTCACGAGTCGCGTGGCTGACCGAGAGCCAGTCCTTGAAGGCCAAACCGAACTCGACGACGGCGAAAAGGGCGATGAACAGCAAGGCGTACACCAATGCCGCTTCGACGAGGGTCGCCCCCCGATCGTCCTTGTCACCGGTTGTCATCAGCCCTCATCCCGTCGAGTGCGGCCCGTCACATCCGGTGAGCAGTCCTCACCTAGAGTGGTCGACGCGTTCGACCATCGTGAGCGGGGCTGCTCTGCGTGTGGTCAGGCTACGTCAGGGATTTCCGTTGACAAGGGGGAGTAGGGCATTCCCCAAGGGGGCTCACTGCGCCACCAGACGCCGATTCTTGAGCTTCGATCGCAGGTAGTCGGAGTTCATCATGGCGATGAAGTCGATGGAGATCGATTTGGGGCATGCCTTCTCGCATTCTCCATGGTTCGTGCAAGACCCGAAAAACTCCTCCATCACCTCGACCATGTTCTCGGTACGTGTCCAGCGCTCGGCCTGGCCCTGGGGCAGGAGGTTGAGGTGGCTGATCTTGGCGGCGGTGAACAGGTTGGCCGCCCCGTTGGGGCAGGCGGCGACACAAGCACCGCAGCCGATGCATGCGGCGGCGTCGAATGCGGTATCGGCGACCGGCTTCGGTACCGGGGTGAGATTGGCGTCGGGCGCCGACCCGGTGTCGACCGTGATATAGCCGCCAGCCTCGATGATGCGGTCGAAGGCACTGCGGTCCACCACCAGATCCTTGATCAGGGGGAAGCCGGCGGCCCGCCACGGTTCCACTGTGATGGTCGCCCCACTCTCGAACCTGCGCATATGGAGCTGGCAGGTGGCGGTGCCGAGCTGGGGTCCATGGGCCTGACCATCGATCATCACCCCGCACGCCCCGCATATCCCCTCCCGGCAGTCGTGGTCGAAGGCGACCGGCTCGTCGCCCTGGTTGGCGAGACGCTCGTTGAGTGCGTCGAGCAGCTCCAGGAACGACATCTCCGCGGAGATCCCATCTACCTCGTAGACCTTGAAGCCGCCCGGCCGATCCGGGCCGTCCTGGCGCCAGATCTGGAGGGTGACGTTCACTTGTAGCTCCGCGTCGAAGGCTTGACCGTTTCGAACGTCAGCGGTTCGATGTTCAGTTGAGGCTGACCCGGATCGCCGGTCCACTCCCACACCGACACGTGTGAGAACTCGTCGTCACGACGCAGTGCTTCGCCGTCCTCAGACTGGAACTCCTCCCGGAAGTGGCCCCCACACGACTCCTCGCGTCGAAGGGCGTCGAGACACATTGCCTGGGAGAGCTCGAAGAAGTCCTCCACCCGTCCCGCTCGCTCCAACGTCTGGTTGAGACCGCCCGCGGTCCCGAGGATCCGCAGATCCGCCCGGAACTCCTCGTACAGCGCCGGGATCTCGGACAGCGCCTTGTTGAGGCCGGGCTCGCTGCGGGACATGCCGCAGTACTCGAGCATGATCTTGCCGAGCTCCTTGTGGAACCAATCCACGGTGCGGCTGCCCCTGGTTGCGAGAAACCGCTCCACCCGTTGCTCGACGCCGGCTCGGGCCTCGTCGAACACCGGGTCGTCGGTGGGGACCGGGGCCTGGTTGAGGAATTCGGCCAGATAGTCACCGATGGTCATGGGGAGCACGAAGTACCCGTCGGCCAGGCCCTGCATCAGAGCGGAGGCCCCGAGCCGGTTGGCGCCGTGGTCGGAGAAGTTGGCCTCCCCGATGGCATAGAGGCCCGGAACCGTGGTCATCAGGTTGTAATCGACCCAGAGCCCGCCCATGGTGTAGTGAGGAGCGGGATAGATACGCATCGGGACGTCGTAGGGGTCCTCGTCGGTGATGCGCTCGTACATCTCGAACAGGTTGTCGTAGCGCTCCTCGATCACACTGCGGCTCTCCCGCTCGATTGCGTCGTGGAAGTCGAGGTAGACCCCGTTGTGCAGAGGCCCCACCCCCTTGCCTTCGTCCACGATCCGTTTCACCGCCCGTGAGGCGACGTCCCGGGGCACCAGGTTGCCGAAGGCGGGGTACATCCGCTCGAGGAAGTAGTCGCGCTCCTCCTTGGGGATCTGGCCCGAGGGTCGGTCGTCGCCGGGTCGAGCCGGCACCCAGATCCTTCCGTCGTTGCGCAACGACTCGGACATCAGCGTCAGCTTCGACTGGAACTCATCCGACGCCGGTATGCAGGTGGGATGGATCTGGGTGAAGCAGGGATTGGCGAATCCCGCGCCTTTCCGATGTGCCCTCCAGATGGCGCTGACGTTGGCGGCCATGGCGTTTGTGGAGAGGAAGAAGACGTTGCTGTAGCCCCCGGTGGCGAGGACGATGGCGTGGCCGGAGTGACTGCTGACCTGGCCCGATACCAGGTCGCGGGTGACGATGCCGACCGCCCTGCCCTCCTTGATCACCACGTCGAGCATCTCGGACCGGGTGTGCAGCTTCACCGATCCGGCCGCTACTTGTCGGGCCAGCGCCTGATAGGCGCCGAGCAGGAGTTGTTGACCGGTCTGCCCCCTGGCATAGAAGGTGCGGGCCACCTGGGCCCCGCCGAAGGAGCGGTTGTCGAGAAGACCTCCGTACTCCCGGGCAAACGGAACCCCCTGCGCCGTGGCCTGGTCGATGATGTTCAACGATTCGTGGGCGAGGCGATAGACATTGGCTTCGCGGCTGCGGTAGTCACCCCCCTTGACCGTGTCGTAGAAGAGACGGAATACCGAGTCGCCGTCGTTCTTGTAGTTCTTCGCCGCGTTGATCCCCCCCTGGGCGGAGATGGAGTGAGCCCGTCGCGCCGAGTCGTGGAAGGTGAACACCTCGACGTCGTAGCCGAGTTCGGCGAGGGAGGCCGCGGCGGAGGCGCCGGCCAGACCGCTTCCGACGATCAGGATCTTGAACTTGCGCTTGTTGGCCGGGTTGACCAGCCGCACGGAGAACTTGTGGTTCTCCCACTTGTCCTCGATCGGGCCGGCCGGGATCCGTGCATCCAGCTGAAGGGTCATCCGCTCACCCCACGAACCCGAAGAGGACGGCAAGCGGCATGATGGCGTTGCCCACGGTGACCAGGGCGGCGAGACCGATGGCGAACCACCGGCGCAGGTGATTGAACCGAGGGTGGTTGATTCCGAGACTCTGGAACATCGACCACGCGCCGTGAAAGAGATGGATGCCGAGGGCGACCATGGCGACGACGTAGAAGAAGGTGACCGGGGCCCGTGAGAAGGTGGCGACGAAGTTGGCGTAGACCTCGCCCCGGGCCCAGGTCTCCGGGGCCATGGGCTGAATCCCCCAGGTCAGGTCGGCCAGGTGGAAGAGGAGGAAGGCGAGGAAGATCACCCCGCTCCAGCGCATCGTCCTGCTTGCGTAGTTGGCTGCGATATAGGTGCGAGGGCCCTGATAGTCCTCGGGGCGGGCCCGGTGGTTCATGAGGGTCAGCGAGTAGGCGGCATGGATGTGGAAGAGGAAGGCCACGATCAGGCCGGTGCGGAGGATCCACAAAGCCACGTGCTCGGGCAGGAAGGGGACGAGCAGCTCACGGAGAGCCTCGGCATAGATGTCGATGTCGGGGATGCCGTCGACGTCCGGAAGAAAGATCTTCCAGTTACCCACCATGTGGAAGATCACGAAGAGGATGATGGCGATTCCGGTGATCGCCATCACCCATTTCTTCCCCACCGCCGATCGATAGAAGGCGACCGGCCAGGGGGCTCTTCGCTGTTCGATGGTGGTGGACACCGGTGACCCCATTATGCCAAGTCTGAGAGTCGCCGGAATCTTCCGGCGTGGCAAGGAGAAATCGGTTGCTCGGGGTTGACGGCGCGCGCGGCGGGCCTTAATGTCAAACGTGTAATTACACGGTTGTGAGGAGACCGTATGCAGAGCAAGCTCGTCCAGGCGTTGGCCATCGGTGAGCTTTCCTGGCAGGACTACGCCAATTGCCGGGGCGCAGACGCAGACCTCTTCTTCCCCGAGCGGGGGGCTTCCACCCGGAAGGCGAAGTCGATCTGTGCCGCATGTGAGGTGAGAGCCGAGTGTCTCGACTACGCGGTCGAGATGGGCGAGAAGTTCGGCATCTGGGGTGGTCTGAGCGAACGGGAGAGGCGCAGGGTGCGACGCGAGCGCTCACAGCGCGAGCGTAAGGTCGGGTAGGGACGCTAGAGGTAAAGGCCGGTCTGGCCCTCGCCCTGCTTCTGGGGCGAGGGTGGGCCCAACGCTCTCCGTTGCATCTCCGCAAGCTGTGATTGCGCAGCCATCTGCTGGCTCCACAAGGACGCCTGGATGCCGTGGAACAGACCCTCGAGCCATCCAATCAGTTGAGCCTGGGCGATACGTAGCTCCGCCTCGGTCACACCCTCCTGATCGAGGGGGACCATGATCTCGTTGAACTCGTCCAGGAGGTCGGTGGAGAGGACCTCACGCAGCTCGTCGAGTGAGCGGGAATGGACATCCGCCAGCCGCCTGCGTCCACCGTCGTCGAGTGGCGCCTGACGCACCTCTTCGAGCATGGCCCGAGTCATCGATGCGATGCGGATCAGCTTCGTAGGCTCCGAGACGGGCGGTTCCGGTCTGTCGGCCTCGACTGCTTCATCGACCGCCTCCTCTACCGCGTCCGGCTTCACCGTTTCTTCCATGGGACTCAGCCTAAAGGCTGGGATCAGGCACGCACCTCGTCGCGCATGAAGGCGATGTAGGCGGCGGCGAACATCACGGAGGTCAGGGCGACCAGGATGGCGATCTGGGGCCAGACCACGGCGAGACTCTGGGTGAGGTTGAGCTCGGAAACGATGGCGCGGTCGACCTGCTCCAGGGTGACCAGCCCGACGGTGCGCACCTCCGGGTCGAGGAGCACGCTCGACACCTGCTGGAACAGGGTTACCGGCGACAGTTGGGACACCGTCTGCACGGTCTGCATGTAGGCGATCTCCGCCGCATCCGACCCGTCCCTTGGGCTCAGGACGCTGGCGATCGCCCCGAAGATGAAGGAGCCGAACAGGGTCAACACGAGCCAGACGCCGAGCGGGATCATCGCCGAGGTCGAGGCCCTCTTCGCCAGCACCGAGCACAGGGTGGCCAGAGCCTGCCAGAACCCGACGTAGATGATGGTGAAGATGAGCCACACGAACAGACGTGAGATCTCAGTGGGGGTGGGTACCACCCCGAGACGGACGATCCCGATCCCGGACACGAAAAGGACGAGGGCAGTGAGCATGATCGCCACCACGGTCAGCCCTGCCACGAACTTGCCCAGGATCACCTCGTCGCGATGGATCGGCTGGGAGAGGAGCCGGGGGAGCGTGCCCTGGGACCGCTCCCCGCTCACTGCGTCGAAGCCGAACATGATCCCGAGCAGCGGGGCGAGGAACCCGACGAAGACGATCAGTGGGAAGGGCACCGGATCGGCGGTCACCGTGAACAGCTTGAGGAACAGGGCGGTCACGCCTTGGGCGTTGGGGGCGACGTCGCGGATGCCACCCGAAGCGGCGAACACCGCGGCGGCAGTGGCTATGCCGAGCACCCCCATGAGCACCACGAACCGCCCCGAAAGGAGGTGGTCGGCGATCTCCTTGCGAGCTACCGCCCTCCAGCCACCGACACGAGCGGTCTCCTCCGAGGTTGCACCCTCGGACGGGGTCTCGTCTGCCGTGCTCTCCACCTCGGTGGTCATGTCGTCACCTCCTCCTCTTCCGTCTCGAAGTAGCGGCGGTAGATCGTCTCCAGGTCCTCGTCGAGGCGGTGGACCCCGATCACATCGGCGCCACCGGAAACCAAGCCGCTGACCGTCGGTGCTAGTGCAGACGAATCGAGGTCGGCAACCCACGAGCCTGGCACCCGCCCCGGAGCGACCCCACTTACCGTGCCCACGGACTCGAGTTGGGAGCGGGCCTTGGTCGGATCACCCCCGAGGCGGAACTCCACCCGGATGTTCTTCCCGTGGTCGACTGCCGCCAGATCATGGGGGGTCCCCTGGGCCACGACCTTGCCCCGCACGAAAATGGCGACCCGATCGCAGACCGCCTGGACCTGATGAAGCAGGTGGCTGGCCAGGAGGACAGTGACCCCCTCCTCCTTGGCGAGACGCTCGATGAGGACCAGCATCTCGACCACGCCCTCGGGGTCGATGGCCGTTGTCGGCTCGTCGAGGATCAAGACCGACGGCCCCTTGACCAGGGCGTCGGCCACACCGAGGCGCTGTTTCATACCCCGGGAGTACTCACCGGCCGCCTGATCGGCAGCGTCCCCCAGGCCGACCAGGCCGAGTAGGGAGTCGATCAGGTCCTCGTAGTCTTCGAGGCCGTTGAGCCGGGCGGTGAAGCGGAGGTTCTCCCGCCCGCTCATCGGGTCGTAGAACCCCACCGCATCGGGCAGGTACCCAACCTTCCGCTTGACCTCTATCGGGTTCCACCGGGGATCGAGGCCGAGGACCTCGATCTTCCCCTTGGTCGGCTCGACCAGCCCGAGCAGCATGAGGATCGTGGTCGTCTTGCCCGCCCCGTTGGGGCCGAGCAGCCCGAACACCTCTCCCGCCTCGATTTCCAGGTCGAGCCTGTCGACGACGGTGTGCTCCCCGTAGGTCTTGGTGAGCTTCCGGCTGCGGATGGTCGTTGTCATGTCAGCGACGGCCGAAGCGCCGGAACACCCAGGCCAGGCCCGCCAGGGTCAGGGCGATCACGGCGATGCCGACGATCCCCCAGACCGCAGATGGGTTGACCGTGGTCCGGATCTCCATCTCGGCGTCGGCTTGCTCGTGGGTGGCGGTGAAGGTGATCACGTAGTCACCAGCCACGGCCTCCTCCGACGGCGTGATGGTGGCGGTGACCGGAACAGTCTCGCCTGCCGGGATAGGCACCTCCTGGTTGTCGAAGGCCACGTCCCATCCGGTCGGCGGGGTCACGCCCACCACGACGTTGTCGAGATCCGCGGTGCCGGTGTTGGTAAGGATGATCTGGAAGTCACTCGTGCTGCCAACGGTCACCTCGGCGTTGAGCCTTTGATCGGCGGTGGTCATCTCGAGGGAGTAGGAGCCGGTGACCTCGACGATCATCTCGGTCTCGACGGTGGAGCCCGGCGCCGTCGCCTGCAAGGTGACCGGGTATTGGGTCGCCTCTGCGGTGAGCGGCGGCGTCACCTCCACGTTGATCGTCTCGGTGCCGCCGGCCTCGACCTGGACCACGGAGGCCTGGGCCTGACCGGATAGCTCGGCGGTCACATCCCAGCCCGCCGGTGCAGAGGGGGAGAGCTCGAATTCGAGATCGGCGGGGGTCCCGTTGCTCAATTCGACGTCGAAGGTGACGGCCTCGCCTGCCGGCGTGCGCAGACCAGGGAAGTTGGGAGTCAACGTCACCTCGCCGCCGGCCTGCGCCGACACACGCACAGCGACGTCGAGGGCCACCGATTGCCCACCACCGGAGGCATTGATCGTCATCGGGTAGTCGCCTTCGGCCGCGCTGGTGGGCACGGTCACGTCGAAGGTCAGCTCGGGCTCCAGGCCGGGCCCGGCCGTGACCGAATCGACCTCGAAACCACCACCACGGAATGCGGCGGCCCATCCCTCAGGGACGCCGTCGACACTCAGAGCCACGGCGGCCTGAGCGGGGGCGGCGACCGTGAGCGCGTAGCTCACCTGATCTCCCGGTTCGACGGCCACCGAAGGGAAGGGCGTGCTGACCGTGAGGGTCGAGACCGGCGGTGTGGCCGGCTGTTCCTCCTCGGTCTGGGCGAGCGCCGCCGGTGCCAGGACGAATGTGGCCAGGAGGGCCAGAGCCACCAGCAAGTGCCTCTTAGACGTCAAGTTGATCAGAGCTCCTTCTTCAAACTCTTGAGCGCAGTCGGAAAATGACCGCAGAGACGCTAAATCGATGATAAATCCTGTGAGAAAGCCGCTCCTAATGCGCTTGCTCCCCAAGAGGGTGAAGGAGGGGCCTGCCAGGGGGTCAGTGGCCGGTCGCTACTGCTCAGCCATCGGGGAGAGACGTTCCCGGCTGATGTCCACATGCACGCCGAGATCGTGCTCGAAGCCCCCGTGATAGACGCCTCTCAGTGGCATGACGTCCTCGTAGTCCCGTCCGTGCCCGATCTTGACATGCAGCTCGCCAACCGTCTGATTGTTGGTGGGATCGAGGGCCCACCAACCATGACCCGGGACGAATACCTCGACCCAGGCGTGGGTCTGGACGCTCAGCTCGGCCTCGTCCGGGGCCACCGCCCGGGTCTGGTCCGCGGCATAGAGATACCCGGAGACGTAGCGGGCAGGTATCCCGATGCTGCGATACATGCCAATGCCGAGATGGGCGAAATCCTGGCAGACCCCTTTGCCCTGCGCGAGGACATCGGTTAGGTCCATCCCGACGAAGGTGGCGCCGGGGACATAGTCGAGGCTCCTGGTCGCGGCGTCGGAGATGGCCAGGGACGCGTCGACCACATCGGTTACGCCGCTGATTGCGTCCCGGGTCCGTTCCTCGATCAGTTCGTCCCAGACGGCATGGGGCGAGGGGCGGAGATAGCTGGACAGCTCACCGCGAACCGTGTCGAGGGAGTCGAGGCTCCCGCCTCGATCCGGGAACGACGGCTCGGTTGTCTCCACGGTCGATTCCGCCTCCACCCTGAGCCGGGTGTGGGGCTCGACGATCCCGAACTCGTCCACCCGTGTCCCCCAGTAGTCGGTATAGGAGTGAATGCGAGCCGCAGGCGTGACGGCTACCTGGTAGGTGATCAGCTCCTGATGGCCGTCGTCGGCCGGACATGCTCGCAACAGGTTGTGTGACTCCCAGGCCGGCTCCTGGTAGGCGAACTCGTTCACATAGCGAATCTCCAGCCTCATGCCCACCTCTGCGAGTGGAGTTGGAGATCGGTGCCGGCGCGGAAGAAATGGGCCTCCACTTCCTCGGAGACGTCGAAGATCTGACTCTGTAGGCCCTCGAGGTAATGATCGAGGGAGCCATCGACGATGGCGGCAATATCGGTGAACTCGACCTGTGCCCGGACCCGGCCGATGGCCCGCTCCATTCCGGTCTGGTATCCGGTGGCGGCGAGGCGGTCGATGAGTCGCTCGACCTCCTGCAGGCAATAGAGCACGCTCCTTGGGAACTCCCGGTCGAGGAGCAGGAACCTCAGCACGTCGGTCGGGTCGAGTGAGGCGTCGTTGGCCTTGAGATAGGCCTCGTATGCGGAAACCGATTTGAGCACGGACACCCAGGCGTGGAACCCGGGCCCGGCCTCGTCGCCCGCCAGCCTGGCGTATCTCACCGAGAGGATTCGGCAGGTCATCTCGGCACGCTCCAGGAGCAGCCCGAGCAGCATGAACCGGTACCCCTCGTCACGGGGCATGGTCTGGGCCGCCACCCCACTGATGAGCTGGCAGCGGCTCTTGATGTTGCCGAACACCTCGTAGGCGCGGCGATCGAGCTCGAGCTGGAAGTCGGCCTGGGCCAGCTCGAGGTAGAAGACATTGATCGCCTCCCACAGCTCCGTCGAGATCCGATCGCGGAGACCACGAGCGTTGTCGCGAGCCCGCTCCACGGCGGAGAGGATCGAACCGGGGTTGGTTCGGTCGGCGACCAGGTAACTGCTCACCGGGCCGCTCTCCAACGGTCCCTCGTAGATGGCGTCGACATAGAGGACCTCGAGCAACTCACCCCAGGTGGAGGCGGCACGGTCACCGGGGGACTCGAGGAGGTTGTGGTACGTGACGTCGAGGATGCGTGCGGTGTCCTCGGCCCGCTCCACGTAGCGGCCCACCCAGAACATGTCCTCAGCGTGCCGCGACAGCATGTCCGGTGCCGGTGTCGAGGAGGACCCAGGTGTCCTTGGACCCGCCGCCCTGTGATGAGTTGACGATCAGTGATCCCGCCCTCAAGGCCACCCGGGTCAAACCCCCCGGGACCACTTCGACGTGCTCGCCGCTGATGACGAAGGGGCGAAGGTCGACATGGCGCGGCTCGAGATGGCCGTCGACGAAGGTGGGGTGGGTGGAGAGCTGGACGATCTCTTGGGCGACATAACCCCTGGGATTGGATCGGAGGGCGGTGGCAGTCCCCTCGAGCGTGGACTCGTCGGCGCTGGTGCCGATGACGATCCCATAGCCGCCAGCTTCCGCCACAGGCTTGACCACGAGCCGGTCCAGCCGCCCCAGGATCGCCTCCAGCTGATCAGGCTCCCAGGGCAGATAAGTGGTGACGTTGGGGAGGATCGGTTCCTCACCCAGGTAATAACGGATCAGGGCCGGCACGTAGGGGTAGACCCCCTTGTCATCGATCGCTCCGTTGCCGATGGCGTTGGCGATGGTCACGTTGCCCGCCCTGGCCGCCCCGTGGAGCCCGGGCACCCCGAGCAGGCTGTCCTGACGGAACACCACGGGGTCGAGGAATTCGTCGCCGACCCGCCGATATATGACGTCGACTCGCTTCAGGCCCCTCGTGGTGCGCATGAAGACCTGGCGGTCGTCGACCAACAGGTCGCGGCCCTCCACCAGCTCGATGCCCATCTGCCGGGCCAGGAAGGCATGTTCGAAGTAGGCGGAGTTGGCCACCCCGGGGGTGAGCACGACGAGCGTGGGGTCGGCAGCGAGTGGTGGGGCGATCGACTCCAGAGCGCGGCGCAGAGACGCACCGTAGTGATCGACCGGACGGATGGAATGGCTCCCGAAACCCACGGGGAGGACTCGGGTCATGGCCACCCGATTCTCCAGGACGTAGGAGATCCCGCTCGGGACACGAAGGTTGTCCTCCAAGACCCGATAGGTGCCTTGGTCGTCGCGGACGATGTCGATCCCTGCCACAACGCACCTCGAACCGCGGGGGGCCGGGATGCCGTGTGCCTCTCTCACGTAGCCCTCGGCCGACTCGATGAGCCAGCGAGGGACGATGCCGTCGTGGATCGCCTCCTGTCCGCCGACATAGAGGTCGTCGAGGAATCGATTGAGCACCGTGACCCGCTGCACCAGCCCGGCCTCGATGTGATCCCACTCGTCGGCCGGGATGATTCGGGGCACGAGGTCCATGGGCCAGGTGCGCTCCAACCCGCTCTCGTGGCCGGTCACGGCGAATGTGATGCCGAGGGTGCGGAAGAACGAGTCGAGCATCCCGATCCGGTCGGCGATCTCCCCGTCGCCGATCTCGGCGAGGCGGTCCATCAACAGCCGGTAGTGCGGGCGAACCCCGTCCGGTCCGTTGACCTCGTCGAAGCTGCCCATCGGGCGAGTGTATTGAGGGCAGTGTTACCGATTGCTTCAGACTCGACCGAGTGGATGGCCGTCATCTTCTCTGACCTCGGTGCCGCAGAATTGGCATCTGCGCAGACCGGGGGCGACCTTCGACTCACATGACGGGCAGTCCACTACACCCTCTCGCACCCGGTCGTCGTCGATGCCGTCCTCGAGGTCGAGCTCGTCGATCTTGGCCGTGACCATCTCGCTGGTGATCCCCTGCTCCTCCAGCAGGGCCAGGGTGGCCCGCAGGACGATCACCAGACGGTCGACCCTCTCGTTGAGGTCTTCGATCCGGTTGCTGTGACGGGTGCCATCGGCCGCGGCAGCGCTGCGAGCCAGGGAGGCGGCCCTGCTCGTGGTCTGTTGACCCATGGCATACCCGAGGTAGAAGTCGAGCACGACGTCGTTATCGGCAATGCGTCCTGGTTGGTGAAGCGGTGGGCCCAGGCGAATCTGGCGCCGACCTTCAGGGCTGACGGACGTAGTACTCGGTGAACTCCGAGCAGCGCCCATCGTCAGCGAACCTCATCAGGAAGCAGTTGTTATAGGTGCGCTCGGGCTTGTCGGCCGTCGCCAGATATCGACTGGTGCCGACACCCACGGCGCGATCGCCGTCCACCGCCCATGCCTCATAGGCCGCCTGCCATGTGCCAGGGTCGTCGGGGTCCTCCAGCCAGGCGGCGACTATCCCATCTCGCCCGACGACCATCTCATCGTCTTCGTCGTAGGGATGGAAGCGATACGTGGCGTCTTCGGTGAACAGCTCCTCGATTGCGGTCGTCGTGTTCGCCCGCCACGCCAGGATGTAGCGGTCGAGCCAGCTCTGGAGATCGGTCTTGGTCATCGGTCCGATCGTACGCGCGTCGGGCAATCCGGCCGACCGAGCCCATTCCAACTTCATCAGGGGCCAGGCCCGAAGCAACGGGGGCGGCGGTCAGGCCGAACGGGGCATTCGCGGGAAGGCGATGAAGCTGAGCAGCAACCCGACTGCGCCTGCCAGCAGTGGGGCCCCAAGGATCATGTGCATCGACCAGCCGATGCCCTCGCCCCAGATCCCTAGTGCCAACAGATAAGTGGCGTACCAGATCGCCGGGACCAAGAAAGCCACGACGCGGATCGTCCATGTGCGTTCCAAGGAAGGCTTGACGATTGCCGCTAACACGTCGCCGCCAAGCCCCGCTACGACGGCGACAGCGATGTACCAGTAGTTGTCGCTGATCACGGTCATCAGCGCGCCACTCACCCCGATGAGCACCGTGAGTGAGCCGATCGGAATCGATCCGTGACGGAGCACAAGGAGGACGAAACCTGACAGCAGGGCGGCCTGGATCAGGAGGGCGGTCACTCCCAGCGCCTCCCTGACATACGGCTCGGCCCAGAATGGGGTGTGTCCCGAAACGTTGCTCGCGATCAGCCCATCGGGTGACCAGGTCGAGCCGGCCCAGCCATCATGTCCTCCGGGATTCCGGGTCAGGTTCTCTGCTGCCTCGCTCCCGTCCGCAGTCATCACGTAGAGCTCCCACTCCCCAGTCCGGTCGCTGGCGAAGACGATTCGAGTCCCGTCCGGCGACCAGGCGGGACCAGCATCGATGGCCTCGTCGGAGGTGAGTGTGACCTGTCCGGTACCGTCGGGTCGGATGAGGGCGATGTCGGGGTTGCCGGCACCATCGGTCTCGAACGCGATCCATCCACCATCCGGTGAGAAGGTGGCGCCGCCTTCTGCCCCGGGAAGATCGGTCAGCTGTCGAAGCACTGCCCCGCTCGAATCCATCACGTAGAGATCCGGATCACCGTCACGGTCCGAGGTGAAAACGACCTCCGATCCGTCGGGAGACCAAGCCGGGCCCCAATCCACGGCAGGGTCGTCAGTCAGCCTGGTCGGTTCCCCCCCTTCTGATGGGATCAGGAAGATCTCCTCGTTGAAGTCGACTTCGGCCGTGAAGGCGATCTGAGATCCATCAGGGGACCAGTCGCCGTGGTGGAAGATGCCCGGTCCCTCATAGAGGACTGTCTGCCCCGAGCCATCAGGCCCCATGACCACCAGTCGGCCGGTGTCACCCGCGACGATCGTGGCCAAGAGGTGCCCGTCGGGAGCGAAGTCGGGCATCCAGACTTGGTCCGAGCCATCGATCGGGATCCGCGTTTGGCTATTGCCATCGATCGACACCATCACCAGATCGGAGCGGGCGGTGTCGAGGTTCTCGATCGCTTCAGGCCACGTGTCGATGCCGGGATGGGCGTATTCGGTGAAGGCGGAGATGATGGCCAAACCCATGGTCATGCCGGCGACCCAGGGCAGCCAGCGGGGAAACGCACTTGGAGCGCCCTTCCTCCACGCCGACCGCACGGGGCCGAACACCATCATGATCCCGCTGGTGGCCAGGACCAGGTGCGTCGGGCTGAGGAGGGCGTCGACGCTCTCCTCGATGCCGAAGACCTCGTGCCAGACCAGGTCTCCTACACCGGCGACCAGGAAGAGGCCGGCTCCAAGCAGGGAGTACTCGTAGCCCCGTGGCACCGCTTCCCGAATCGTGGCTACTTCGCGTCGTCTGCTGAGGGTCAGAGCAAGAAGCACTCCGCCGAAGAGACCGGCGGCGGCATAGAGGATGGCGTGCCACGGGGTGAAGAACGACTCGTCGACTCGCCCGTGTGAGTGGGCCCAGAGGTCGATGAAGAACCCGCCGACGAGCAACACCGATAGGATTCCCATCACTACGTCGAGGCGGCTCGGGTTGGCTTCGGTGGTCACTGTGTCGACGGGTTCGACAATGGTGGGGGAGGCCATCAGCCGAGGTTAGGGACGAACACGTCGGCCTGGCCCGTGAAACACCCGTGGATCGAACCCATTCCAACCCAACATCGGATGCCGTACGCTCATCTCGAGTATCGATGAGGACGACAGGTGGCTGAGGACTATCCCCCGATCCTCGACGCGGCGCAGGTGGCGGAGCTATTGGGGATGAACGTGCAGATGGTTCGGCGATATGCGCGAGAGGGGCGGCTGCCCGCCTACAAGCTGCCCGGCGGGCGCACCTTCAAGTTCTTTCGGGACGAGATCTACGAGTTCGTTCGCGCCCATCCCGTCTTGGAGAGTGAGGATGTCACGACCGATCGTTAGGGCGGACGATGGCGACAATCAGCCGGATGGGTATCACCATGACGCCGCCGTCCCGAGAGATCTCGATGTGGTCGGTGGCAACGACCTCCACCTTGCCCACGATCGCCCTCCCATCGGAGGCCACGACCCGGACCTGTCCGCCCAGGGCCGCGAGCTCGGCCATTCGCGCCCTGAAGCTCAAGGGGGTACCGCTCTGCTCGTGGCCACCCGCCCCGGCCGGTTCCACAGTCCAGATCGCCGCGTCCAACACCACCTCCACCAGGTCCTCTCCCCGATCCAGCGTGGCGAAGTCCGACCCCGCGTACATCACACGCCCGGAAAAGGTCTGGCCCTGGGCCTCGGCTCGCACACGTTCGCCACGGTGCACCAACTCGAGGGCTCGCCCGCCGAGGTCGAGCCGGCGCCGGCGCAGCAGCTCAGTCAGCTTCTCGTCCTCCGCTGCCTCTTCGATCCACTCCCGGCCCGCGCCATGACGGAGATGGGCTTCCATGTCTCGGTCGGGTCGTTCCTCCATGTTCTTTCGCGCTCTCGACATCGAATGAACAGACGACGATAGGTTCCACCGCGACGTGGCGACTCCCTCCGTCCTGACGAGGGAAGCGGGCACCTCGACACCGACCGCCAGGTCGGCGCGATATCGACCGTCGCTGTCCCACATCATCATCGCCGTGGCTGCGTTGCTGGCCTTCGGCCTCAACTACCTTGCGCTGCAGAACCGGGACGCCACGTCCCTCGTTGCTGTTGCCACGTCACCCATCGCGGAGGGAACGACCTTCGGCGCCGAGAGGGTGCGATTGGCACCGATTCCCGCCGATTTCGAGGGTCTCCGACATCTGGTGGCGGAGGATGATCTCGACGCACTCGAGGGTTGGATAGCTGCCCGCTCCATCGCCGAGGGAGAGCCCATCGGGCACTCCGACCTGGTCCGGCCGGGTGCGGGCGACGGTCTGCGAACGATGAGCATCCCGGTCTCGGTGGAGCATTCCGCCGGGGCGACCCTCGTGGTCGGAGACCGGGTCGATGTGATCTCGATCGTGGGCGACGAGCCTGCCTTCGTCGCCACCGACCTGGAAGTGGTGAGCATCGGAGAGGCGACGCAGACCGGTTTGGCAGTGCCAGGCCCCTACCACATCGTGGTGGCGGTGGGTCCGGATGAGGCCCTGGCGCTGGCAAGAGCGATAGCCGACGGATCACTGGAAGTCCTGCGATCGACCGGGGCAGCCGCCATGGTGAGAGGAGACGAGTGAAGGTGGGCCCCGAGATCGCCCTGGCCGCTTCCGCCCGGGCATGGCCCGACCGGGTGCACCGATTCCTGCTCGATCATGGTGGCGGCCGGATCCGGGCGCGTGTCATGGGCCCGGAGCAGGCCGTCAGCGAGCAGTACGAGATCCTCTTCATCGACGACGTCTGCTCATTCCTGACCCCGCGTCTGGTGAGAAGTGTGCGTGACCTGGGCCGAGAGATAATCGGTGTCTACGACCCGGCGGACGCCGCCGACGCAAAGCGCCATCTCCTCGAGTGCGGCGTCACCGATGTGCTCGAGCAGGATGCGATGCCGGAGGAGTTCCTCGCGGCGGCGGAAGCGACCTTGCTCCACAGCGAGACAGACGTGCTGCGAGTCGGCGCCGCCTCGCCTGCTTTCCGGGTTGGGGTCCTCGGTCCGATCGGCGGTGTCGGATGCACCGAGATCGCAATCGGGATCGCCTCGGGCCTCGCCACCAGGAGACCCACGGTGCTGGTCGACCTCGACCAGGCCACACCGTCGCTCGCCCAACGTCTCGACCTGCCGCTTCATCCAAATCTCCTCAGCGCGGTCGACGCCGCCCATCATCGAATCGGATCGATAGCCGAAGCTGTCCTCGAACAAGATGGGATCGATGTGGTCGGGGGCCTGGTCAAGCCGCTCGCCACACAGGAACTCCCCCCGGTCGAGATCGAAGGTGTGCTCGATGAGTTGGGCAAGGACGGCTACGAGGTCGTGGTGGCCGATCTAGGGAGCCCGCCGCCGGGGCGCCTCGAGCAGCTGAGGTTTCGAGTGCTCGTCGTTGTCGGCCTGGCCAACCCGGTGGGGATGGCGAGGATGGTGCGCTCGGTTCAGGACATCGTCACGGGCGCCGACATGCCCGACACCGTTGCCTTGGTCAACCGCGTGGGGTCTGGGAGTCGGCACCGGCTGGAGATACGCGCGGAGTTGGGGCGCCTCTTGCCAGCCGTGCCGGTGGTCCTGGTGCCAGAGGACCGTCGCCTGGCTCGGGCATCGTGGGATGGAACGAGGGTCACGAGGGGCCCCTTCGCCGAGTCGGTCGGCCGGCTCGCCTCGTTGGTCGACAGAGTGATGGGATGACGGTCGACGCCTACCACGAGATCCGGCAGAAGGCGCTCGAGCGCATCGATGGCTCTGGACTGGACCCGCAGCGGGACACGGGAAGGCTGGTCGAACTGCTACGTGCGACCGTCGACGACTACCAACGCCAGGCGCACCTGGGTGAGTCGAGATCGTTGATCGACCCCGACGCGACTGTCCGCAGGCTCCTCCAGTCGGTCGCCTTCTTCGGGCCTCTCGGCGATCTGCTCGAACGCGACGATGTGGAGGAGATCTTCATAGAAGGGGCACGGGTGACGTACCTCGAAGCCGGAGGCCACCTTCGGGGCCTGGAGTTGCCTAGCACCGAGACCGAGAACCGGCAGGTCGTCGAGCGTCTCATGGCGGCCACTGATCGCCGACTGGACGCCTCACATCCCGTGTCCCAAGCGCGAATCCTCGACGGCACCGCTCGCATCACCGCGGTCATCCCACCGGTAGCCGACCATCTTTCGGCGACCATCCGCCGATACGCACTCAGAAGGGAATCGCTCACCTCCCTGGTAGAGCTGGGATCGCTATCCCGGGGGGCCGCAGATTTCCTTGCCCTCGCGATGCGGGCCTCGACCTCGATCGTGGTTAGCGGGCCACCGGGGGCAGGGAAGACATCGTTCCTCTCCGCCCTCATCGCGGCCGTGCCTGTCGCCCATTGCATTCGGGCGTGCGAGGAGATTCGTGAGCTGCACGTACCGATCGTTCATGGCTCCTATTACGAGGCGCGCCCCCCGATGTTGGACGGCAGCGGTGAGATCAGCCTTCGCCAGCTGGTCAAGGCCACTCTGGCGATGCGACCGGACCTGATCGTGGTCGGAGAGGTGCGAGGCGCCGAGGCTTTCGAGCTGACCCGAGCGATGAACGCCGGGTGTGGGTTCGCCTGCACGATCCACGCCAACTCGGCTCCAGACGCCCTCGATGCATTGGTCAACGCCGCCTTGATGGCAGGCGAGAACGTGACCGAGCGCGTGGTGCGGAAGGTCTTCGCATCATCGATAGATCTCGTGGTCCACCTGGAGCGTGACGTCGATCCGGCTGGTGGAGAGATTCGCCGCCAGACGATGGAGATACGCGCCTTGGTTCCTTCCCTTCATGACGACTTCTCGTCAGAGCCGTTGTTCCATCGGGATCGGCTGGGCAGTGCACTGGAGTGGACCGGTGCCATGCCTCCGGACTCGCTGATCCGGCGGCTCGATCGAGAACTGCCCCGGGGCGTCGACCTCACCCGGGTACTGCGGGGAGGGATGAGTTGGTGATCCTGGCCGCCCTGGTCACCTCGGTAGCAGCTGCGCTCCTGGCGCGAAGCGCTCTGTCCGGCATCAAGAACCCGGGGGTCAGACCGCCACTGGCTAGGTCATGGCTGAAGGAGGCGGGCCTCGATGTCACGCCGGCCCAATTCTGGGTCACGTCGATCGGCGTCGGACTGGTGACCTACGCCGTGGTCTACGCCCTCACATCGCTGCCAATCGTGTCGATGTTCCCCTCGGTCGTAGTTGCCACCATGCCCAAGGCCTATTTCGCCCGGAAGCGGGCACGACGCCTCGAAGAGGTGCAGGCTGCATGGCCGGATGGCCTGCGCGATCTGTTGGCTTCGGTGAGGTCGGGTGCCTCCCTCCCCACCGCGATAGAGGACCTCGCGTCGTTTGGGCCAGCCCCCCTGCGGGATGCATTCCAGGGATTCCCGATCTACTCGCGAAGCCTCGGTGTGGCACCCGCCCTGGAGATGGTGAAGTCCGATCTCGCTGACCCGACCTCGGATCGCGTGATCGAAGTCCTGATCCTGGCTCACGAGCGAGGCGGGGCGGTTGTGCCCGAGATCCTCTCCGATCTTGCCCAGACGACCACCAAGGACCTGTGGAGTCTCGAGGAGATCCGCACCGACGCTCTGGAGCAGAAGATCAACTCGCGCATCGTGTTCATCCTGCCCTGGCTCGTGCTGATCGCGATGACGGCGCGGGCGGGGGTGTTCCGTGAGTTCTACGCGTCGGCGCTCGGTGTTGGAGTGGCCGTCGCCGGCGGGCTCATGAGCCTGGTCGGGGTCGTCCTCGCCTCCAGGCTCGGCGCGCAGCCGACCGAGCCCCGCGTATTCGTTGCGGCGAAAGGTGGAGAGTGACCGTCTCGCCACTCGTCATCCTCTCGGCCAGCGCCTCGGCAGCCGTTGCAGGAGTGCTCGTCTACTCCCTGTTCCCCCCGGCGAGAAGCCTCGCCTCCAGGATCAACCCGTATCTGACGCCGACGCGGCTGACGGCGCGACGGCCTGCGGACACGGGACCCCTGGGTGAGGTGTTCGGGCCGATCCTCCGCGGCGTGGCTACAGGTCTGGGTCGTTTCCTGGATCGGTCCGGTGAGCAGGTGACGGTTCTCCAGCTACGTCAAGCCGGCTGGTACCGGGAGCTGCCCGAGGAGGACACCGTAACTGCGTTCCGGATGGCGCAGCTGCGATCGATCGCGGTGGGAGGCGGGCTGGGGCTCGCAGCAGGCCAGGCGCTGGACCTGGCGCCGGCGCCGCGGATCGTCCTGGCCCTGCTCGGCCTGGTCATAGGGGCGACCCGCCACCATGGCGCGCTTAGGGCCGCCATCACACGCAGACGGGACAGGATGTGTATCGAGATCTACACGGTGAATCAGCTCCTGGCCATGCGAATCCGGGCCGGGGGAGGGGTGGTGCATGCGGTCCAGGACGTCGTCAAGCGCGGTCAGGGCGAGGTTGTGACCGAATTGGCGGACGCGCTGCGTCTCCACCGCTCGGGCTGGCGTGCAGGTGATGCCTTTCGGAGGATCGCCGAGTTGACCCCCGAGGGATTCTGTGCCCGGACCTATCGGTTGCTGGCGACCGCCGAGGAACGGGGAGCGGATCTCGCTCCTGCTCTGCTCGACCTGTCAGAAGACGTCAGGGAGACCCGCCGGGAGACCATGAGGAGGTCGGCCACCAAGCGACGCGCAGCCATGCTGGTCCCGATCATCGCCATCCTGGCGCCGGTCCTTCTCCTCTTCGTGGCGGCCCCGCTTCCGTATCTGATCACAGGCTGGCGTTGAAAGGAGGTCGAAATGTCGACAGTAAGACAGTGGCTCCGCGACGTGTGGCGCGATGACCGCGGTCTCAACACCGCGGAGCTGATGGGCAACGCAGCTCTGGCCATCGCGGCGCTGGTCGTCATCTGGGGAGCGCTACAGGCCCTCGGCGTGGACATCGTCGGGTGGATCCGTTCCCAACTGATCGGGGGTTGAGCGACCGGGGAGTCTCCTCGGTCCAGTTCCTACTCGCCAGCGGTCTCGCGCTTCTCCTCTTCCTGGCGATGGCCAACCTGGTTGTGGCCCAGTACGGCCGAGGAGCGCTCCGCTCAGCTCTGGATCAAGGCGCCCGGGCGGGTGCAGTCAGCTCGTCTCCACGTGATTGCGCGGATCGCATCGAGCATGTGCTCTCCCAGTTGCTGGGGGGGCGCATGGGGGATTCGGTCGTGGCAGAGTGCGTCGTCGGCCCGGTTCTGGTGACAGCATCGGCGAGGGCGGTCTTCGACTCCTGGACCCCGTTCACGACCGACTTCGTGATCGAGATGACGGCCCAGGCAACCCGAGAGGTCCCGCCGTGAAGGATCGGGGCCACGCCGCGGTCGAGCTCGGTCTTGCGGTCGGCCTTCTCCTGCTGCCCGTGGCGATAGCTGTCCTCGCCTTCGGGCCCTGGTCCGAGAGAAGAGTCTTTGCCGAGGCTGCCGCGGCCGAGGCGGCTCGGGCGGCAGTCATCGACCTCGACGTCTCTGCTGGAGCGTCCGTCGTCCACGAGATGTCATCCAACCATGGGCTCGGCCCGGACCTGGTGCGTCTCGGCTGGTGTGGAGAGACCCCATCGAGTGAGTCGGGCGAAGTGACCTCGTGCTCATTTCAACGTGGGTCGTCGATCAGTGCCCGGGTCGAGGTGTGGGTCCCTCTCGTGGCGACACCCTGGGGTGAGGTCGGTGGCTTGTGGGTGGGTTCTGCACACTCTGAGCCGGTCGATCTCTATCGGAGCCTCCCGTGAGCGGCGATAGAGGCTCGGTGACCCTGTGGGCTCTCGGCCTGTCGGTGTTGCTGCTGTTGTTCGGAGGGCTGATGGTCGACTTTTGGCGTGCCCTGGCCGTTCAGCGTGAACTGGCGGCCATTGCCGATTCGGCTTCGATCGCAGCCGCCTCGGGCATCGACGAGGAGCACTATCGCGCCACCGGCGAGGTGGTGATCGATCCGCCCAGGGCGTCGGCTCTCGGGTCGGGCTATGTCGGATCCCAGGACGTTCTCGTGTCCGATCTCTCTGTGATCACTGCGTCTGATCGCTCGTCGGTGACGGTTCAGGTCAGCGACCGTCTGGAGCTCGGCTTGATAGGTGTGTTCATCGACGATGATGCGCCCTTGATGATCAGGGCGGAGGCGACTGCGGTGCCGGTTCCCGTCCCCTGAACCACGGTTCGCACTGCCCCTCCGTTCGATTATCCTTGTCTCCTACCCTGCATTGCCTTCGGGCGTGCGCGTTCGGGGGTGGTGTAATAGGTAACACGACAGGTTCTGGCCCTGTTATTGAGGGTTCGAGTCCTTCCCCCCGAGCGAAGTCGGTGTCGTCCGACTTCCAACCTGGTCCCGTCGTCTAGTGGTCTAGGACGCCGGCCTCTCAAGCCGGAAACGGCGGTTCGAACCCGCTCGGGACTGCGTCGCCCCTGGTAGAGGGCACTTTTTCTAGATTATGGGAGCCCGGGAGCTTCCTGAGAGGCCCCAGTCCTAGCCATTGTCCACTCGATGATTTCGGGTGCGTACCACCCGAGCATTTCGATGCAGTAGGCGACCAGGTCTTCGACCCGTTGACCCTTGGGGTGCGCCGTCGACCACAACTCCAGATTCTCGATGCGATTATCCAGTCGGTTGCCGTTGCGATGATGAACAACCTCATCGGGCAACAGCGGGCGGCCGAGATGGAGTGCCATCACCAGTCGGTGCTCCCCAACCCAAGCGTATCCGCCCACGAGGAACCGCAAATGAGGCGGAATCGGAATGTTCTTGTAACCGTTTCGGTCGACCGTGCCTAGACCGGAGGCGGTTCGGATCGATCGAGTCGGGTCGGCATCGCCGATGGCGAGGACGCGCTTGTAATGGGTTTGGCACAAACCTTTGGCCCAGTGTGGGTGGTCACAGTCCTCTATCGAGCAAAGTCTTCCTGGACGACCTAAGGGCTCGTCGCCCACCTCGCCATGGCGAAGCAGGCGTTGATAGTGGCCGTGGCAGTAACCCTTAGCCTCGGCCTCGTTATCGCAGTCAGGGGCTACACACCCCGACTTGGCTCTAATGGTCGGGCCGGACGACCCAACGGCGCCCTTCCGTCGTACTCGCCTGTAGTGCATCTGGCACATTCCCTTTGAGTAGACCGCGCGTTCGCAATCTTCGACCTTGCATTCCTCTTCCATGTCCCGAACGTATCGGTCATGTGGGACAGATTCGGTGCCCGGCTACCTTCGGTCCGTGGCTCCCGATAGATCACCCATCGAGGTCGACGTCTGGTCCGATGTGGCCTGTCCCTGGTGTTACATCGGCAAGCGCAACCTCGAGGCGGGGATGATCCGTTACACCGCCACCGATCAGGCGATGCCCGTCCAGATCACCTATCACAGCTTCGAGCTGGCCCCCGACACCCCGGTCGAGTACGAGGGGAGTGAGATCGAGTTCCTGATGGGTCATCGCGGAGTGTCGGCCGAGCAGGCGCGAGCCATGATCGACCGGGTGGTGGGGATCGCACTCGCCGCCGGGCTCCGTTATGACTACGACGCCTTGCAGCACACCAACACGATCAAGGCACACCAGCTTCTCCACTACGCCAAGGAACGAGGCCGACAGCTGGAGATGAAGGAGCGTCTGCTCAGTGCGTATTTCACCGAGGGCCGGCACGTCGGTCGAGTTGAGGACCTGGCCGACCTGGCCGCCGAGATCGGTCTCGACTGGGCTGACGTGGCCCGCTCCCTCAGCGAAGGTGATTACTTGGAGGCGGTCCGCGCCGACATGGCCCAGGCCCGTGCCTACGGGATACGGGGCGTCCCCTTCTACGTCATCGACGACACCTACGGGATCAGCGGCGCCCAGCCACCCGAGGTGTTCACCGAAGTGCTGACCCGGGCGGCTGCCGACCGCGTCGGTCTGTCGACATGATTACCGCTAGGCGCTGGCCAGACCTGCTGTCGCCTTGGGCAGCGGCGGGGCGGCGCAGGTGCACTCGTTGACCACATCCTGGTCGGGACGGGTGTGCAGCCACATGGCCACGATCATGGGGATGAAAACGATCAGGTTGTAGACCAGGTGCAGCTCCGGCCTCGGGATGAAGGGCTGGAGGAAGCTGGTCGGCACCGGTGATCCGAACAGGTTCGTGCCCACGATGGCCTGGATCTGGAGGGTGGTGTGCTCGATGAGGTGCCAACCCTGGATGATGGTCGAGGCCAGCCACCACCCCCGTGATGCGCCGTGGAAGCCGGGCAGCAGCAGCACCAGGCCGATGAACATGACCAGTGCGTACCCGAAATGCATCACCTCGGACCGCACCAGCCACGGGAAGACGTAACCAAGCGCCCCCAGTGCCTCCGGGCGTGGCATCTCCAAGATCCAGATCTGCGCCGCCTGGAAGAGGTGCTCGATCCAGTGGAGGATCACGATCGCCAGGTACACCCAGAGGGCCCGCTCGTGCCAGGGGCCGTTCAGCTTGTCCATGAAACCCAAGCCAGATGCTCTCGCGGATGACGTAACCATGCTGCTCCTTGCTCCTCAGCGCTCCAGACCGATGTCCCGGTATGAGATGGGACGGCGCCATGCCGTTGCGGCACGGCCTCCGATCCACCACGCCACCGCGGTGGCCAGGAATATAGAAACTGCGATCAGACCTCGCATCGGGAGCATGGAGGTGAGCGGCGGGGGGACGATGACCGTCGGAGTGGTCCATGACTCCCCACCCTCGGAGATCGTCACCACCACCGTGTCGTCGGTGTCCAATCCCGAGGTGGTCTCCCAGGCGCCCGCCGTCGTCGGCGAAGGGGCCAGGCCCACCTCATCCCCTCCGACTCGAACCGAGAGAATCGCGGCATCGCCCATCTCCCCCTCGTCGAACATCACCACCAGCACAGGCAACATGGCCGAGCCGGCATCCGGGTAGACCTGCCACAGGGAAACGGTGTACGGGCCCAGACCGGCTCCACGGATCAGGGGGCGGGCGTCGTGATCGCCGTGGGCCGCTGCCGGCAGTGGCACCAACAGGATCAGGGTGAACGCCAGCAACCCGAACAGCCTCTTCATGGCACAGACTCTAAACCCACCCTAAGACCCCTCACGTAGGTTGCAGAGCGGGCCGAGACAGGAGGGGAAGAATGCGAACCGGATGGCTATTCGTGATGGCCTTCGTCCTGGCGGTGGCCTCGTGCGGAGGTGACGGCGGGACCTCCGAGACGGCTTCGTCCCCGACCCCAGGCTCCGGAGATGATGTGACGACGACCTCAGGTGACACGACGACGTCGGTGGGAGCCACGACGACTGGTGCTGCGGCCACAGCCGAAGATCCGTGTTCGCTGGCGACAGCCGACGAGGTCGCAGCCGCCTTCGGGGCCAACTCGGCAAGCGGTGAGGCGGGGATCGCCCGTAATTGCTCTTATGTCCTCGAGGGAGGAGTTGCCCCATCGGTCGAGGTGTTCCATTTCGGGTCTTCGGCGCAGTGGGACGGGGTGAAGACCGGGTACGAGGAGAACAGGGGTGGGGTGACCGCCGTGGACGGGGTCGGGGAGGAGGCTTACAACCCCAACGACGCTGGGCCCTATGAGCTGGTGGTGCGTTCCGGTGACGTCATCTTCGCCGTCGCGGTGCAGAGTGGCGACGGTGGCCCTGAGGTCGAAGCGGCCATCGTCGATCTCGCCGGAGCGATCGCCGGCGGCTGACCCTCGGGGATCGGATTCGCGGTTCCTACAATCCCGGCCCCTTGTCCGACCTGATCGTTTACGTGTCCCTGGCTGCCGGGATCCTGGCAGTCGCCGTGGCAGTGGTCTATGCCCGAATGGTGCTGGCCGCGCCGAGGGGCAACCAGCGGATGATCCAGCTGTCCGACGACATCCGCCAGGGCGCGATGACCTTTCTCCGGAGGGAGTACCTGTGGGTCAGCGTCTTCGTGCTGGTGATGGCGGGTCTCATCGCCGCCCTCCTCGACTGGGGTCTTCCCTGGGGGGCCGTCGCTTACGTGTTCGGCGCCGCTCTTTCCGGCGCCGCTGGATACTTCGGGATGAGGATCGCTACCCAGGCCAACTCGCGGACGACCGAGGCGGCACGGACCGGGGGGACCGCGGCGGCTCTCCCGGTCGCCTTCCGGGGCGGCGCCGTGATGGGCTTCACCGTTGCCGGGCTCGGTCTGCTCGGTGTTGCCCTCGGCTATCTCATCTTCAACGAGGTTCTCGGCCTCGATTCGTGGTCGGATATTCTCACCGCCATCGGGCTAGGCGGCTCTTCGATCGCCCTGTTCGCCCGTGTGGGTGGTGGCATATACACCAAGGCGGCCGATGTCGGCGCCGACCTGGTGGGCAAGGTCGAGACCGGAATCCCGGAGGACGACCCGCGCAACCCGGCGGTGATCGCCGACAACGTTGGGGACAACGTTGGTGACGTGGCCGGGATGGGGGCCGACCTTTTCGAGTCCTATGTCGGGTCATTGGTAGCCCCCATCGCCTACGCCGCCGTGGTCTTCGGGGCGAGCACCCTGGTCGAAGAAGCCATCGTCTTCCCGCTCGCGGTCGCCGCGCTCGGCATGCTGGCCGCGATCGTCGGCTCATTCCTGGTGCGGACCAGGGGCGATGATCTCGGAGCCGCTCTGCGACGTGGCACGAATTTCGCCCTCTTCGCCACCGGGGCCGGTGTGCTCGGCCTCGCCTACTGGGTGTTCGGGGACGTCGCCGAGAACCCGATCGGCATTTGGGGAGCGGTCATGGCCGGTCTCCTCGTGGGGTGGATGGTCGGGAAGATCTCCGAATGGTTCACCTCGGACGACCACAAGAAGGTCAAGGAGATCGCCCGCCAGTCTCAGACCGGGCCGGCGACTGTGATCATCTCCGGGATAGCCGAGGGGATGAAGTCGGCCGCCTATTCGGTCCTCGTCGTCGCCGCCGGGATCGGCGTTTCCTATTTCGCCGGGGATTGGGCGCTCGGCGAGGGCGGCGGCATATATGGCGTGGCGATAGCCGCCATCGGGGTCCTCGCCACGCTCGGCATCACCATCTCGGTCGATGCCTACGGGCCCATCGCCGACAATGCGGGAGGCATCGCGGAGATGGCGCATCTCCCCGCGGAGGTCAGACAGGCGACCGACGCGCTCGACTCGCTGGGCAACACCACGGCCGCAGTGGCCAAAGGGTTCGCCATCGCATCCGCCGCAGTCACGGCTCTGGCCCTCTTTGCCGCCTTCACGCAAGCCGTGGGGCTAGATCAGATCGATCTCACCCGAGCGGAGACGACGGTGGGCCTCTTCGTCGGTGCCATGTTCCCGTTCCTGTTCGGGGCCCTGACCATGAACGCGGTAGGCCGAACCGCTTTCAAGATGATCGATGAGGTCCGACGTCAGTTTCGCGAGATCAGGGGACTGAGAGAGGGCGAGCCCGGCGTGGAGCCCGATTACAACGCCTGTGTCGACATCGCCACCGCCGGGGCGCTGCGCGAGATGATCATCCCGGGCTCGATCGCCATCCTGCTCCCCCTCGTCGTCGGGTTCATCGACGTCGAGGCATTGGGCGGTCTCCTCGCCGGCGCATTGGTGACCGGCTTCCTCCTCGCCATCTTCATGGCCAACGCCGGAGGGGCCTGGGACAACGCCAAGAAGTTCATCGAGTCCGGGGCTTTCGGGGGCAAGGGGTCAGACAGCCACAAGGCGGCAATCATCGGCGACACCGTGGGCGACCCCTTCAAAGACACGGCCGGGCCCTCGATGAACATCGTCATCAAGGTGATGACCATCGTCTCCCTCATCTTCGCCTCGGCCTTCGTGGGAGGGTGAGCGTTCCGCTCATCACGCTGTACGTTCTACGTGACAACGCCGAGCACAGCCCCCTTCAACCTACGAGCCCGTGACCGTATGAAAGAGATCACCCTGATCCGGCACGCCGAATCGCAGGCCAACCTCGACGGCATCTGGAACGGCCAGGTCGACGGCCAACTGAGCGAGGCGGGGGAGGCCAGCCTCGACGCAATCGGCAAACGGCTCCACGAGCGTGAGTTCGACGTGGTCGTCTGCTCGCCGCTGGAAAGGGCCAGGCGCACCGCGGGCGCATTCACCACGGACTTCGAAGTCTGGGACAACCTGGTCGAGCTCGACATCGGGCGCTGGGAGGGAATGTCACGTGATCAGATCCTCTCCGAGCATGGCGACCACCTGCGCCACGCCATCTCTGGTCGTGAGCTGCCGATGGGCTATACCGGTGAGAGCCTCTCTGAGCTCCACCGGCGTGCCACCGGCGCCATCGACGCCCTCGCCGCCGCTCTCGGCGAGGACGGCCGGGCCGCGGTGGTCACCCACGGGGGATTCATCCAGGAGGTGCTCCAGCGGCACCTGGCAGGGCGGAGCCGTCGGGTTCACGCCTTTGCCGGTAACACCTCCCTCACCCGGCTCGTCTGGTCGTGGGACCGGCCGCGTCTGGCCGGGTTCAACGACCTGGCCCACTTCGGGCCCCGCCCCACCGCGGTCACCGAGCACCTGGATCAGGGTGAGCCCGTTCTTGCCCTGATCCGTCACGGGCAGACCCGGGCCAACACCGAGGGCCGGTGGCAGGGCCAGGGTGACTGGGGCCTCGACGAGACCGGTCATCGCCAGGCCCGTGCCCTGCGCGACTGGTATGGCCTCTTCCCAACCGTCTACACCTCACCTCTGGGCCGGGCCGTCTCCACCGCCGGCTACGTCGCCTCCGACTCTGTGGTCTCGGTCGACGGTCTCAAAGAGCTCGACATGGGGCGATGGGAAGGTCTCACCTCCGACGAGATCTATGAGAGCTGGCCAGAACTGATGGGCACCATCTACCGCGACGGCATAGACCTCAAGCGGGGGGAGAGCGGGGAGAGCTGGGGCGAGTTGACCGGGCGGATAAGGGCCACCGTGCACGGACTGGCCCCGGCCAGCGATGAGCCGACGCTCATCGTCGCGCACGGTGGGGCGATCCGCTCCTATGTGTCCTCGCTGACCCACACCAACGACTCACACTCGGAGTCGCTCTACACCCCGGCCAACACCTCGGTCACCCACGTCGCGCTCACCGCAAATGGACCGCTCCTGCTCGACTACGCGGTGTCCGCCCATCTCGAAGGGCTCTCCTAGCCTCTCACCCATGACCGACTACGACTCACGTCGCTACGCCCTGGTCAACCGGTGGGACCCGGCGCATCTGCGCCGGATCGACAAGCTGTTGCCGCTGCGGCCGGGGGACCGTGTGCTGGAGGTGGGTTGTGGGCAGGGTCATCTCACCACCCGGCTGGCCGAGAAGGGGGTCGACGTCGTCGGCATCGACGCCAACCCCAATGCCCCCGAGGTGTCGGGGTCGAGCCGGGTGCTGCACATGATGGCCGAAGATCTCGCCTTCGACGACCGCGAGTTCGATGCAGTGGTCGCGGTCCATGCCATCGAGCACATCCCGCCCCTCGATGAGGCGGCAGCCGAGATAGCCAGGGTGCTCAAACCCGGTGGAAAGGCGTTGTTCATCTACCCGGCGGAGCCGATCCAGGGTCTCTACGCCGTCCCCACGTCGATGATCCTCTACCGAACGCCGTTCAGAGCCCGGGAGGTTCATTGCCATTGGCTCTCCCCGGCCAAGGTGCGCCGGATAATGGAGCCCCATGGGCTCACCGAGACCCACCACGAGTTCAACTTGCTCAAATCGCCCCAGTTCATCTCGGTGTTCACCAGGACCTCGCCGAATTGAGACAGAAAAGTGTCATTTGCGCGTCTCCTCGTCCCAGTTTCGGTGGTTGGTGACGTGTTCACCTGTCAGACCTGTGGCCGGGAGTTCGAGGTGCGTCAGGACGTCCTCGATCGCTATCCGGGTTGGGTGCCACGTCAGTGCCTCGATTGCCGTGACGGCGGCCGGATGCCGACGGCCACCAGTGCGGCTGGTGAACCGCCTCGGGCATCGACGCCGGTGAGCAGGACCAAGTCCAGGGATCTGACCGTGGCCGAGGTCCTCGACTCGTTCACGGATGGGCCTGACACCGGGGTGTTCACCGACGGCGCAGCGGAGGGGAATCCGGGGCCGGGGGGATGGGGCGCGGTGTACGTCGTCGATGGAGAGGTCGTCGGAGAAGAGCAGGGCTCGGACCCCTACACGACCAACAACAAGATGGAGCTCACCGCCCTGATTGCGGGTCTACGCATGATCCCGCCTGCCGCCGGCATCGACGTCTACACCGACTCGCAGCTCGTGGTGAACATCGTCACCAAGTGGGCCGAGGGCTGGGAGGCGAGGGGGTGGACCAAGAAGTCCCCCGGCCCCATCGCCAACCTCGAATTGGTCAAGGAGGCCTATGCCCTCGCCAAACAGCGGCCCGGGGCGCGGATCCAGTGGATCAAGGCGCACAGCGGATATCGTTGGAACGAGTACGCCGACGCCCTGGCCACCTCCTATCGGCGCCAGATCCACTAGTGGCCTCGCCGGTCACCCCGCAATACATGCGGGACTGGGGGAAGCACGCCCACGGCTCCCCGTTGTACTCCGCTCTCGTCGACGTCGTCTCCGGAGACGCGGAGCTGATGCGGGTGATCAACCGCATCGAGCATCAGCTCCCTCCCAACCTGTTGTTCGCCGCGGTGCAGTACCTGCTCATGGAGGATGCCGACGACGACCTCTCCCGGTTCTATCCATCCCTCGCCACGGATGCGGATCCGCCTGACGACGTCGGTCCCCACTTCCGGCGTTTCGTGCTCGAGCACGAGGAGCAGATCGTCGAGATCGGCAACACCCACTACACCCAGACCAACGAGTGCCGACGCTGCATTGCCTTGCTCCCCATGGTGCTGCTGGCGCCTTTCGACTCGTTCCATCTGGTCGATATCGGTGCCAGCGCCGGGCTCAACCTGGCCATCGACCGCTATGGCTACCGCTATGACGTCGCGCAATGGCACACCGATGCGAGTCTCATCCTCGAAGCCGAATGGAGGGGAGCACCGGTGGCGCTCCGAGAAGTCGAGGTGGTCGGGCGGACCGGTCTCGACCTCAACCCCCTCGACCCATCCGACGTAAATGCACGGCGTTGGCTCGATGCCCTCATCTGGCCCGAGCACCACGAGCGACGAGCGCGGCTTCGGTCCGCCCTCGAGCTGGTGGCGAGTCTCGACATCGAGATGATCGCCGGGGACGCCCTCGAGACACTGCCGGTGGCCCTGGACAGGCTCCCCGCCGGGGCGCCGGCGGTGGTCATGAGCTCGTTCACCCTGAACCAGTTCGACACAGCGCAGCGAGACCGATTCGATTCGATCGTGTCCCGGGCCCGGTCGGCGCGCCCGGTTCATAGGGTCTCGATGGGCGAGGGCCTGGACGATGGCGACGATTGGGCTCGGCTGGTGGTCGACGACGGGAGCGGCCCGCGCACGGTGGGCCAGGCACATCCCCATGGGGAATGGGTCGAGATCTACGGAGCCGATCAGGCCCGACCGTAGACCGGTATCTCCGCGCCATTGATGACGCCGGAGTCCTCGCTGAGGAGGAAGTAGGCGACGGCGGCGATCTCCTCGGGCGTCGGCCAGTCGACGTAGTCGGCGTATGGCAGCGATCTCCGGGTCGCCGGGGTGTCGATGACCGACGGGAGTAGCACATTGGCCGTCACCCCGGTCCCGTCCAGCTCCTGGGCCACCGACCTGGTCAGCGCCACCACACCGGCCTTGGCGATGTTGAATGCGGCCTGGCCGGTTGGGTAGTCGACGGCTGCCCTGCTACCAACGGTGACGATGCGGCCCCAGCCGGTCTCGACGAGATAGGGGAGCACCGCCCTCACCGAGTTGAATGTGGATCGAAGGTTCAGGTCGAGCATCCGCTCGAACCGGACGTCATCGGTCTCGACCACATCCCGGCCTCCCGCCCATCCCCCGACCAGGGCGACGAGCCCGTGTATCGCCCCCCAGCGATCCGCCACGCTCTTCATGAAGGTGTTGATCGCCTCGGCGTTCGTGGCGTCGACCCGGACCAGGAGCACCTGGTCCTCATCGACGTCGAACTCCTGCTCGAACTGCTCCGCCTCGTCGGGCAGGAGATACGTGATTGCCAGCCGGTGGTCGTCGTTGATCAGACGTCGCACCAGGGCGGTCCCCAGACCGCCCGTCCCACCGGTGATCACGAGTGTCTTCTGCATGCTCCTGCCGGCCCACTCTACGGCGGGGCGATTCACCCCCGCCACAGGATCCACAGGTCGGATACGTTGGTCCCGGTAGGGCCGCATCGGATCAGGTCGGAGGTAGCCGCCAGGTATGAGGCGGAGTCGCAGCCCCGAATGGCCTCGGTCGGATCGCCCCCTCTCATGAGAGTCGACCCGTCGACGATCGCCCCCGCCGCATCGGAGCTCCCGTCCATCCCGTCCGTGGCAAAGGCGCAGAACAGCTCCCCAGGGTGGAGGGCCCCGGCGGCGAGAAGGGCGGCATGTGTGTTCCGGCCACCCGCCCCCCGTTTGGTGATCCGCAGCGTCACCTCACCCGCCCCCACGGTCACCCCTGGTCCGGCGGCTCCTAGGAACCGTCGGAGACACGTACTCAGGTCCCCGTTCAGCCAAGCGGGTGCCACCCTTCCCGGCCCGGGGGCGGCCTCGGCGATGGCCCGGGCGGCGGTACGGCCGTCGGCGAGGATGGTGACGCGAGGAGCCGGAAGGCTCGAGATCCGTGCTCGCATCGCTTCGGCCACCTGCTCGGGGACATCGACGGACAGATCCTCGAGGATCTGCAACGCAGCATCGGGGTCGTGACGACCCGGGATCGTCGGTCCCGACGCCACGACCGCCGGTCCGGCCGCTCCCACGTCGGAGATGACGTAGGTGTCGATGGGCCGGCCCGCCGCTGCCGCCAGCCCGCCGCCCTTCACGGTGGATAGATGGCTGCGGACCAAGTTGACAGTCTCGATATCGGCCCCGGAGGTGATGAGACTGGCGTTGACCCGACGAAGGAAGTCTGCCGGGACGCCTTCTCGCGGCGACTCGCACAACGCCGACCCGCCACCGGATACCAGGGCGATAAGGTCGACGGTGGGCGGAATCTCCTTCACCGTGTCCAGTACCGCAGCTCCAGCAGCGAGGCTCGCTTTCCCCGGCAACGGGTGGTCACCCATCACCGATTTCATCGTCTTCGGCACCCGGTTGGTATGACCGGACACGCAGATCCCACCAGTCACATCGAGGACCGAGGCTGCGCCCCGGGCCATGGCCGGCGCTGCCTTGCCGATGGCAATGACCGCTGCCGGCCCACTGTGACGACTGGCCAGCGCCTCCGCGGTGAGACGCTCGGGATCTACCGCTCGGAGCGCGTCCCTCAGCCAGCCAAGGACGACGCGACGTCGCTCCGGATCCGGTGCGAGGACGCCGGTGTCGAATTCGATCGTCACATCACCCCGGCCAGCCAGGCCCCGCGGGGATGGTTGCGGGCAGAAATGAGATCGGCGACCGTGTCGACGTCGTGGAGCAGGCCGAGACGGGCCACGATTCCCGAGTCGGGGTAGCGGGCGAGATGACGCCGGAAGCTGCCTGGACCGTACGAGAACGTCAAGGGGCCACGGCCTCCCATGGCCGATGTCCCCCCATCCGCCGACGGTGCCAGCACCGATCCGTGTCGCATCAGCGCAGCGTGCAGGAAACGTAGGTCAGAAGCGGTGAGCAGCGGAAGATCGGAATGGACCACCAGCCAATGACTCCCGGTCTCATCTGCCCAATTGGTCCCCACGGAAGCGGCGCCATCGAGGCCGCGCCCGGGATCCGGCATGGACGGGAAGCCATGGAGAAGCGCCCATTCGGCGACCTCGACATCGCCAGCGATCAAGAGAGGAAGAAGCCCTGCTTCGACCGTGAGGCCGGCGGTGCGCTCCGCCAGGGCCCTGCCCAGCTCAGACCGATCGGCATCGTCTAGATGAGCGGCCAGGCGCCCCTTGCCCAGGCGAAAGGACTTGACGGGGAGGATGGCGATCGTGGGCACGGATGCCCGGTGGGATCAGGGCACGACCATGACCGGAACCGGGGAGTGGTGGCAGAGACGGTCGGCGACGCTGCCCAACATCACTCGCTCCGCCAGCCCAGCACCCCTCTTGCCGATCACGATCAGACCTGCTTCTCGTTCCTCGGCGACGGCGATGAGACGCGACGTGGGGTCACCGAGCTCTTCGACGGTCTCGTAGTCCACGCCGTCCAGCGCCAGACTCTCCTCGTTCTCCTTTAGGACCTGCTGCTGGCCCTCCACCAATGCAGCGGACAGCGCCTCGGGAGTGGGCGGAGCGCCCCCAATGCCCCACCAGCCCTCCGGTGGCCGGACGACGGTGACGAGGACCAGCTTGGCCCCCCGGGATCTGGCGATCTCGGCGGCGATCTCTGCCGCTCGACTGCTCGTCTCCGAACCGTCGACTCCGACCACGATCGATTTTGGGTTCCAGGTCATGCTTCAGGGCACCTCCTCGCCAGACGATAGGCAGGTCGCTCACCGGTTCGACCTCAGAAGATGGTGACATTGATCACGTGGGCCATCCCCAGCGCCCAGAGACCGGCCACCACGTCGTCGAGGACGATCCCGGCCGCACCCGGCATCGAGTCGGCCTGATAGACCCCGGGAAACGGCCGTTTGGTGATGTCCACCAGGCGGAACAGGGCGAATCCGATGACCGCCGGCCAACCGAGTAGCCCGATCGTGGCGACGAGTGTCCCCGCTGCCTCGTCGATGACGATCCATCCGGCATCACCTTCGGTGGCTGCCACCCCTCTCGCCGACCAATAGGCGAGCGCGGTCACGATCAGCGCCGCGATGAGCTGCCCGCGCCACCCCCAGGTCTCCCCGACCAGCAAGGCGAGGGGAAGGGCGACCAGTCCTCCCACCGTCCCGGACCCGGCGTCGGAGCCGCGGATCCTGCGAAGGATCAGACCCGCCCCGAAGAGTGAGGCGGTGAGTCTGGCCATCGGAGGCGAGGCTAGTTCTGGGCTTCCCAGCCTTCGAGCACCCTCATGGCCCGGAGCGTGTTCCATCGGCTCGGCTCGCCGACCGTCTCCATCTCGAACCATGTCTCACCCGGCCAGCGCTGCTGGAGGGCCCAGGTGCCGTCGACTCGGCGCTTCCCGGCCACCACCTCGATTGCGTCGGCGAGCCGGTCGTCGCGCAGGGCACCGGCAGACCAGAAGTAGTCGAGGCCACGCAGCACGTCGTAGTGCCAGCGTGGTGGGAACGAGAAGCGGAGGTAACGCTGGTCGACCACCTCGCCGGTCCGATGAGAGCGAAACAACCGGTGCTGCAGGAGAAACTCCTGGCCCAGGGCCTCGGCCCGTTCCAACTCCTCATGGGGCTCGGCGCCTGTGAGGGCGCATTGGCGGACGGCCTCGAGGGCGGTGCAGGTGGTGTGGAACGAGCCGTGCCTCGAGTCCTCGTCGCAGTTCCAACCGCCGTCGGCCAATTGCAGGGCCAGGACGTGCTCGAGGACCGGCTCGCGCAGGCGATCGTCCACATCGAACCAGTAGAGGAGAGCAAGGACCATGGCCGCGATGCAGGCATCTCGGTCCTTGCGGATCCCCAGCCCCTCCTCGATGAACAGGTGACAGGATCTGATGGCCCTGGGGTCGGAGGGCGGCAGACCGAACGCCTTCAGCAGCATCATCGAGTAAGTGGTCGATATCCACTTCTTGCCGTACAGCCTCGGTGTCCAGCGGCCCTCACCATCTTGATGCCCGAGCAACCTCGCCCCCCACCCCTCGGCAGCCACCTTCTCCTCTTCGGTGCGCCAACCCGACTCGGGGGTGCGGGTGAGGTCACGCATCGCCTGCCATCTGATCGCCGGGTCACCGTCGAGGAGCCAGTCGATCGTGATGGAACGGTCGGGTTTGCTCAGAGTCATGATCGGGATTCAACCAAGCCCGGGCCCGATGGGAAATCGACGGTTCCGATCCACCGAACACCAGTTAGCCTTCAGGGATGGAACCGGCCAACAAGATATGGGTCGATGGCGAGTTCGTCGATTGGGACCAAGCCACCGTCCACTTCCTGTCACATTCCCTCCAATACGGGACCGGTGTCTTCGAGGGCATTCGCGCCTACAAGACGCCTGAGGGAACCGCCGTATTCCGCCTCCATGACCACATGGTCCGTCTCGTCGCCTCGGCCCGCGCCTACGGCCTTCCCATGAAAGAGACCGCGGAGGAGATGGACGAGGTCTGTCTCGAATTGCTCCGGGTGAACGATCTCGAGTCGGCCTACATCCGACCCTTCGTCTTTTACGGTGCCGGCGCTTTCGGCATCAACCCCAAGGCGAGCCCGGTCCACAACTACATGGCGGCGTTCTACCTGGGCAGTTACATGGGTGATCATGGTGTGCAGAACGGGATCACCACGATGGTGTCGAGTTGGCGCCGGATCTCGCACACCAGCTTCATCCCCACTGCCAAGGGGTCGGGCCAATACCTCAACTCGGTGCTGGCCAAGCAGGAGGCCCTCCGGGCGGGGTACGACGAGGCGCTGATGCTCAACGACGTTGGCCTGGTCTCTGAGGGGAGCGGGATGAACTTGTTCACCGTGAGCAGGGGAGTCGTCTACACGCCGCCGGTCTCATCCGGCATCCTGGAGGGGATCACCCGCGACACCGTCTTCGAGTTGTTGACCGGCGAGGGATTCGAAGTGGTCCAGACGGATCTGGCCCGGGGCAGCCTCTACACCGCCGACGAGGTCTTCCTCACCGGGACCGCGGCCGAAGTGACCCCGGTGCGGGAGATCGACGGAAGGATCATCGGAACCGGTGAGCCCGGGCCGACCACCCGCAAGGCGCAGGACCTTTTCTCGGATCTGGTCTCGGCCAAGATCCCCCAGTACCGCCACTGGCTGACCTTCGTCTAGCGATGACCCGCTGATGGGGCAGCAGCCCAACATCGAGGTGACCGAAGCTGAGCGGCCGCGCCCCGTCCCTCAGCCCCCGCCCGCTCGCCGGTGGCGGCCGGACATCAAACCGGGGATACCCACCACGCCTGACGAGGTACCACGGGGCGGCCGTTTCGGCTCGCCCGCACCTGATGGAGGGTGGGGTCTTCGAATCGTCGACATGGCAGACCTGCCCGACGACGACCCGAACCTGAGGGCGGTGATCGCCGCCCTTGCCATCGCCCGGGCCGGAGTCCTGGGCAGGGGCCCCGTCCTCGAGGATGTCGAGGTCGCACTTGCCCTCACCGGATTCGGATACGAGGCGCCGGATCAGGTGACCGAACGCCGGGAGCGATGGATGGCCGCAGTGCCACACGAGGGGCGGCCCGGCCAGACTGCGGTCGGGGAGGTTGACCGTGACCTCCTGGTGAAGAAGCCAGACGAGGTGCAACGAGCCCTCGGTGGGCAGAGCGCCGACGCCCGCTAGCTTCCGGTCCCCAATGAAGCTCGTTCGCATCAAGGCCGGCGACGACATCGCCTACGGTGTCGCCGACACCGAAGGCGTTCTCGTCTACAAAGGCTCGCCGTTCGTCGCCTGGGAGCCGACCGAGACCGTGGTTCCCTGGGAGACGGCCCAGATCCTCGCCCCTGTCCTGCCCTCCAAGATCGTGGCGGTGGGCCGCAACTACGAGGACCATGCCGCCGAGCAGGACGTGGCCACACCGGAGGAGCCGATCATCTTCCTCAAACCGGCGACCTCGGTGGTCGGCCCGGAAGCCAATGTGGTCCACCCGGCGATCTCGGAGAACGTGCAGCATGAGGCGGAGCTGGCCGTGGTCGTGAGCAGGGTGGCCCGTCATGTCAAGGCCGAGGACGCCTCTGCCTACATCCTGGGCTATACCGCAGCCAACGACGTGACGGCTCGGGACCTGCAGAGAAAGGACGGGCAATGGGCCCGGGGAAAGGGATTCGACACATTCTGCCCGCTAGGCCCGGCGATCGAGACCGAGCTCGATCCTTTGGAGAAGTTGGCCGTCATCTGCCGGGTCAACGGGGAGGTGCGACAGGCAGGCTTCACCTCGGACATGGTCTTTGGCGTGGCCGAGCTTTTCCAATTCGTCACGGAGGTGATGACGCTGCTCCCCGGTGACGTCATCCTCACCGGGACCCCCGCCGGCGTGAGCAAGGTCGAGCCGGGGGACGTGATGGAGGTCGAGATCGACGGGATCGGCGTCCTCGAGAACAGGGTGGTCGCGGCCAGATGACCGTCCGCCTGCGGGTGGCGCCGTCACCCACGGGGCACCTCCACGTGGGCACCGCCCGGGCGGCGCTCTTCAATTGGCTCTACGCCCGGCACACCGGGGGGAGCTTCATCCTCCGGATCGACGACACCGATCGGGAGCGCTCCACCGTCGAGTTCGAGGAAGACATCCTCGACTCGCTGCGCTGGCTCGGCCTCGACTGGGACGAGGGTGTCGGAGTCGGTGGCCCACACGGCGATTACCGGCAGTCGAGCAGATACGAGCGATACCGGGACGTGGCGTCATCGCTGGTCGAGTCGGGCGTTGCCTACTACGACAACAGAACGCCCGAGGAGCTGGAGGCCCTCCGTCAACGCGCCGTGGCCGAGAAGCTTCATCCGGCTCACTACATCAGACGCCCGGCGACCGCCGTGACCGAGGGGGCGATCCGACTGTCGGTGCCCCAAGAGGAGGCGGTGGTGTTCGATGACCTGGTCCGGGGCAGGATCAGCTTCGAGGCGAGGGACATCGACGACTTCGTCATCACGCGCACCGACGGGACTCCCACTTATCACCTCGCGTCCACCGTCGACGACGTCGACTACGGGATCACCCATGTCGCCCGAGGAGAGGACCTTCTGCCCTCCACCCCAAAACACATCGTCCTGACCCGAGCCCTTGGGGCTTCCCAGCCCCAATATGCCCATCTCCCTCTGCTCTTCGGCACCGACGGCAAGAAGCTGTCCAAGAGACACGGGGCGACCTCGCTCTCGCTGTATCGCGACGGGGGATATCTCCCCGAAGCCGTCTTCAACTACCTGTCTCTGTTGGGGTGGTCTATCGATGGTGACCGGACCATCTTCTCCAGGGATGAGGCCGTCGCCGCCTTCGATCTGGTCGACGTCTCACGAAACCCGGCCGTATTCGACCCTGACAAGCTGGCCTGGCTCAACGGCGAGTACATCAGGGCGATGGAACCCTCCGATTTCACCCGGTCGGCTCGGCCCCACGTCGAGAGGGCGGTGGGGCGCCACCTCCACGAGGAGGAATGGGCCAGGTTCGACACCGTTTCGGCCCTGGTCCAGGAGCGAACCCGTCTCCTTCCTGAGGCAGGGGATCAGGTGGTCTTCCTCTTCGAGGACTTCGCGGAGTACGACCCCGCAGCCTGGGACAAGGTGATGACCAAAGAGGGGGTGGCCGGGATCCTGTCCTCGGCCCGCGACCGTCTGGCCCGGGTCGACCCCTGGGATGCCAACACCGTCGAGACCGCATTGCGCGGGATGTTGGAGGAGATGGGCTTGGGGGCGGCCAAGGGCCTCCAGCCCTTGCGCGTGGCGATCACCGGCTCGTCGGTCAGCCCTCCCCTCTTCGAGTCCATGTCGGCTCTGGGACGTGACAAGACACTGGAGCGGGTGGAACGGGCGATAGGGCAGCTGGCAGGTACTGGGTAGGTCGCAGGCGACAGGTAACCTGCTCACTCGAGGTCCCGTCGTCCAGAGGCCTAGGACGCCGGCCTTTCAAGCCGGAAACGCCGGTTCGAATCCGGTCGGGACTGCCACTCAGGGAACAATGTCAGCGCAGACCATTCTCGTCTTCAACAATCTCTTCGCCATCCTGACCTTGGTAGCCCTGGCCGGGGCGATCGGGCTCGGTGTCTATCGGGTGGTCAAGGGCCCTGATGCCGCCGCTCTGCTCGGGCAGAACGCGGTCTGGCTGGCGTTCGCGGTCGCGGCAGTCAGCACCGTCGGCTCCCTGATGTACTCGGAGCTGTTCCATTACATCCCCTGTCGCCTGTGCTGGTTCCAGCGAATCGCCATGTACCCGCTGGCCGTCATCCTGTTGGTCGGTGCCATTCGTCGTGAAGCCGTGGTCAGGTTCTATGCCATCCCCATCGCCCTGATCGGCCTCGCCATCTCGATCTATCACAACCTCGTGCAGTTCTTCCCACGTCTCGAGGGCGGCTCCTGCGACCCGGCGGTGCCTTGCTCGGCGCGGAGCATCGAGATGTTCGGATTCATGGACCTGCCCTTTATGGCCGGCGCCGGGTTTATCCTCATCACGATCCTCCTCGCCTTCTACACGAAAGCCTCCGAATGACCGCCACCAAGAAGCCCAAGTCAGGGACCACACAAACCAAGGGCAACTCGACCCTGTGGTGGATCATCGGCGGAGTGGTCGGTCTCGGCTTGATCGTATGGCTGGCAATGTCGATCGCGGGTGAGGCCCCGGTCGACGAGTCCATGGGTTACGGCAACCCCACCGTCGAAGGCGACCCTCTCCCGGTGTATGCGGCCGGGCAGGAGGACGTCGCTGTCGGTCTGACAGCACCCACGGTGGAAGGAGCCGATTGGAACGACAACCCGGTATCGATCGAACCGGACGGAACCGCCAAGATCGTGATCTTCCTCGCTCACTGGTGCCCCCACTGCCAGGCCGAGGTGCCCGTCGTCCAGGACTGGGTGGAGGCCGGGAACCTGCCCGACGACGTGGAGCTGGTCTCGGTTGTCACTTCGACCGACCGTCTCCGCCCGAATTGGCCCCCGCAGGACTGGTTGGAGGAGGAGGGTTGGACGACGCCGGTGATCATGGACGACCAGATCGGCACGGTGGCGGGCAACTACGGCATGTCCGGAACGCCGTTCTACGTCGTGCTCGACGGTGACAACACCAACCTCGGCCGTGTCTCTGGTGAGATCGGGGCCCAGGGCCTGGACGCCCTGTTGGGACTGGCCCAATCCGGGGGCGAATAGCTCCCCCGGCTCTGTGGCGATCCTCCCGGGGAGGAAACCCTTCGATCAGGCTTCGAGGGACCTGATCTTCTCCAAACGTCTGACGTGGCGCTCTTCGCGCGAGAAACGCGCCTCGAGGAAGGTCGTGACCAGTTCCCGGGCCAACGCGTCGCCGATGACCCTCGCCCCGAGGCTGAGGATGTTCACGTCGTCGTGCTCCACCATCTGATGGGCGGTGTAGGTGTCGTGGGCGATGGAAGCCCTGATCCCCTGGAGCTTGTTGGCAGCAACCGCTGCGCCGGCCCCGGAGCCACAGATGAGGATGCCCCGGTCGGCTCGCCCGTCGAGCACCGCCTGGGCCACGGCAGCAGCGAAGTCCGGGTAGTCGACCGGCTCGGCAGAGTGAGTTCCGAGGTCGTACACGGCGTGGCCCGACTCGGCGAGCCATGTGGAGAGCTGCTCCTTGAGGGGGTATCCGGCGTGATCGGCGCCGAGTGCGATTCTCATTTCCGGCGGCAGGGTAGCCACGAGCCTGCCACCGACCCTGCATGGGGTTGTGGCCACACCTAACTACATTCGCCTGAATGTCCAAGTTGGTTGTCGAGGGCGGAGCGCGTCTCCAGGGCACCGTTGGCGTGATGGGGGCCAAGAACGCGGTCCTCAAGGAGATGGTCTCTGCCCTCCTCGCCCCGGGAAGGCATCGTCTCACCAACGTCCCCGCAATTCTCGATGTGAGTCTGATGTGCGAGGTCCTCGGTCACATCGGCTGCAAGATCGAGCAGGGCGCTCACGAGTTGTGGCTGATCGTCCCCGATCAGCTCCTGCCCGAGGCGCCGATCGAGCTGGTGCGCCAGATGAGGGCATCGATAGTGGTGCTCGGCCCGCTGTTGGCGAGATGCGGCGAGGCGCGGGTCGCCCTACCGGGTGGCGACGACCTCGGGGCGCGTCCGATCGACATGCACCTGAACGGCCTCGAAGCCATGGGTGTCGACTTCGACCTGGTGCACGGAGAGCTCGTCGGCCGTGTCGACAGTCGCCTCAAGGGCACCGAGATAGAACTTCCCTTTCCTTCGGTGGGCGCTACCGAGAACATGCTCTTCGCCGGGGTCCTGGCCGAGGGTGACACCGTGATCGTCAACGCGGCCCGTGAGCCCGAGATCCAAGATCTGATCACCCAATTGACCGAGATGGGAGCCGACATCACGGGGGGTGGTACCTCGTTGGTGACGGTGCATGGCGTCGAGAAGCTGGCGCCCGCGGATCACCACGTCGTGCCCGACCGTCTCGAGGCGGGGACCTATGCGGCCGCCGCCGCCATCACCGGCGGAGATGTGACCGTCACGGGATGTACACCGGAGCACCTGCGCATGGAGTTGCGGAAGCTGTCGGAGGCGGGCTGTGAGGTGGAACAAGGGAACGGGTGGCTGCGGGTGCGGGGCCCGGAGCGGCCGACTTCGGTCGACTTCGCCACTCTCCCCTTTCCTGGCTTTCACACCGACATGCACCCGCAGATGGTTGCTGTTCTCTCGATCGCCGCAGGGACCTCGGTGATCACGGAGAACCTCTACGACGCCCGGTTCCGATATGTCGGGGAGCTGGCCAGGATGGGCGCCGACATCACCACCGAAGCGCAGCATGCCGTGATCAGGGGGGTCGAGCAGCTCTCGGGCTGCCCGGTGCTGGCACCTGACATCCGGGCCGGAGCGGCCCTGGTCATGGCAGGTCTTCGGGCCGAAGGCACCACCGAGGTCGGTGATGCGAGCCACATCGATCGGGGCTACGAAGAATTCCCGGAGAGGCTCCGGGCGCTGGGAGCGAGAATCGAGCGGGGGTGATGACGCTCCGGGCCTCGTTCGCCCCGATCGCCAGTCTCGCAGTCGCACTCATCGTCGTCGCAACCCTGGTCGTCCTGCCCGTCCACACGAGCCAGGCGGCAGTCCGCCCGGAGGGCTCGACCATCGAAGTTTCCGTTCCCCCCGACGCCTTTCTGGAGATGAACGGGCGTCGTTATCGGGGTCCCTTCAGGATCACGGCCGAGACGGACGGTGTGGGCGTGGTCGAGGTGACTTCCCTCGACGCCTACCTGGAAGGGATCCGGGAGGTCCCATTCACCTGGGATGAGGAGGCGCTGGCGGCTCAGGTCGTGGCGGCGCGCACCTATCTCGCATGGACGCTGGCCGGGGGCCGGACGGAGACAGGGCAGCGGATCGGCTACGACATCTGCGCCACCGCTGCCTGCCAGGTCTATGCCGGGGTGGAGCCGGTCCTCGGGGAGGACGGGGATCGTTGGCGGGCGGCCGTGGCCCGCACCTCCGGCGAGATCCTGATCCACCAGGGTGAGCCGGCCCGCGCCTTCTATTCCTCTACCACCGGTCTCCGCACCAGGAACATCGAGGACATCTGGCCGGGGTCGGAGCCGGCTCCGTATCTGGTTGGGGTCCCCTCGCCGGGGGAGGACAGCCCCTTCGTGAGCTGGTCGTGGGAGCTCCCCGCGTTCATGATGGAGCGGCTCCTCCGTGAGGCGAATGTCGCCGGCGGTGACGTTCGGTCGATCGTCAACCGCACCACCGACGACGGCGAGGGCCCATGGATGATCGACATCGTCTCCGAGACGGGAACGGTCTCCATGGACACCTGGTCCCTTCGCTCCCGCATCAACGAAGCGGCATCGCTGTTCCCGGAGCGTCTCCCCTCGATGCGGCCGGATGGGCTCCGGTATCCCAATACCGTGCTGAGCCCCGAGTACACCATCAGGCGCGAGGTCCGGGTGCGCCAGTTGGGGATGAACGACCGCATCGATCCCTACTACATCGTCGAGGGCGCCGGCTGGGGCCATCTGATCGGCATGTCCCAATACGGCGCTCAGGCCATGGCAGAGTCCGGGGCGACCTACCCCGAGATCCTGGCGCACTACTACGGAGGCCTCACCCCGGTGCCAGGGGATGGGTTCCTCCCCGAGCAGTTGGCGGTGGGGCTGGTAGTCGGGGGCGAGAAGGCGCGGATCTCATCGGATGTTCCCCTCCAGGTGAGGGTCGATGGGCGCGAGCTCCCCCCTGTCCCCGCGGGCGCCTGGACGTTCCTGTGGGTCGACGGCGCCCTCCAGGCAATACTGCCTTTTCGCCCGGCTCCATGGGGCCGGCCCGACGAGTTCTGAGCCCTGGCGTCGGTAGAATCCGGAACAACCCCAACCAGGTGAGGGTTCTTCAAGACGATGCCAGAAACAACACCGGTCACCATTGCGAGCAGCGCCAGGGTCGAGGAAGGCCCTGTCGACATCGAGAAACTGCGCGAGACACTCGAGTACATACGCCCGGCGGTCCAGGCCGACGGCGGCGACTTGATCCTGCTCGGAACCGAGGGCGGCCGGGTGGATATCCAGATGGTTGGTGCGTGTGGAGGCTGCCCCCTGTCGATGATGACACTCAAGGCGGGCATCGAGCGCATCCTCATGGACCGCGTCCCGGGCGTGACCGAAGTGCGCGCCAGCGCCGATGCCCCGGGTCTGGACGATGTCGACAACCCCAACGCCATAACTCTCCCTGCCCTCTGAGCCCATCGGAGCGTCTCTTAACCTGACGCCACGATGAATGGATCGGATGTCGCCGGACGGGTGCGAAGTGGCGATAGACGTGCGCTGGCCCGACTCGTCACCCTCATCGAAACCGGTGATCCGGGTGTCGATCCGGTAGTCGCATCCATGATCGACTCGGCGCCCCCGGCACGTCGGATCGGGATAACCGGGCCACCGGGCGCGGGAAAGTCCACCCTGGTCGACGCCATGGTCACCGAGCTCCGCTCAGCAGGGGACAGCGTCGCTGTCCTCGCCGTCGACCCGTCCAGCCCGATCACCGGCGGGGCGTTGCTCGGAGATCGGATCCGGATGCAGGGCCATGTCGACGACCCCGGGGTATATGTTCGGTCGATGGCGTCGCGGGGCCACGTCGGCGGCTTATCGGTGGCGGCGGCACCGACGATCGCCGTCTTGGCCCGGGCCGGTTTCGACGTCGTGCTGGTGGAGACGGTCGGAGTGGGCCAGTCGGAGCTGGAGGTGATGGACCACGTCGACTCGGTGGTGCTGGTGCTCGCTCCCGGATGGGGGGATCAGATCCAGGCGGACAAGGCGGGCGTCGTCGAGATCGCCGATGTCTTCGTGATCAACAAGGGGGACCGCCCCGGGGTCGACATACTGGAGCGTGCCTTGCTGGAGCGTGTCGGCGGCTCGGGCAGCCCGGTCCTGGTGACCACCGCCACCACCGGTGAAGGTGTGCCGGCCCTCGTCGAAGTGGTGCGCTGAGCCCGCCTCAGACGTCCCCGCGGACCGAGTCCAGCGCTGCCTGTGCCGCCGCCAGCCTTGCTCCTTCGACCCGGGGAGGGCTGCAGGACACATAGTCGAGCCCGAGATCATCGACGAAGAAGATCGAATCAGGGTCCCCTCCGTGCTCGCCACAAAGGCCGACCACCAGGTCCTGATTCGCCTCCCGTCCCTCCCTCGTGGCCACTGAGACCAGACGGCCCACCCCGGAGCGGTCGAGGGTCTGGAACGGATCCGAGCTGAGGATCCCCTGCTCGAGATAATCCCGAAGGAACAGTCCTTCGGCATCGTCACGGCTCAATCCATAGGTCATCTGAGTGAGGTCGTTCGTCCCGAATGAGAAGAAGTCGGCGACCTGGGCGATGTCACCTGCGGTGAGCGCGGCGCGAGGCAGCTCGATCATCGTCCCGATCGGGATCTCCAGTTCGACCCCGGACTTGCTTGAGGCCTCGGCGATCTCCTCCTCGATCATCTCACGCATCCGGATCAGCTCCTCGGCCGCAGCCACCAATGGGATCATGATCTCGAGGTGCGGACTCGCCCCCGCCTGAAGGCGACGGGTGAGGGCCGTGGTGGCGGCACGGGCCTGCATCCGGTAGAGGTCGGTGAGCATCAGGCCAAGGCGGACGCCGCGTAGCCCGAGCATTGGGTTGTCCTCCTCCCAACGCGCCACATGCTCGGACATCGCCTGCAGGTCGTCGATGGGCCGGCCGGCCCGCACCCGTCGCAGCATGTCGTGCTCCAGGTCGAGACGGGAGGGGAGGAATTCGTGGAGAGGCGGGTCGAGGAGCCGTATCACGACCGGAAGACCGTCCATCGCCTCCAACAGACTCTCGAAGTCCCCCACTTGCTGGGTCTCGAGATCGGCCAGGGCCCGGTTCCGCTCCCCGGTGTCTGCTGACAGGATTATTCGGCGCACTATCGACAGCCGCTCACCCATGAACAGGTGCTCGGTCCGGGCCAGGCCGATCCCCTCTGCGCCGCGGGCCCGGGCCAGGGCGGCGTCTTCCGGGAGGTCGGCGTTGGCCCTCACCCCGAGACGACGGAAGTCGTCGGCCCAATCGAGTAGGCGCTCCAGCTCGGGGGGCACGTCCGGCGCGACCAGCTCCACCTCTCCGAGATACACCCTCCCCGACGTCCCATCGATGGTGATCATGTCTCCCCGGCGAATGTCGGTGGTCCCGGTAGAGGCGACCCCGGCCCCAACATCGACCTGGAGCTTGGCCGCGCCCGTGACGGCAGGCTTGCCCATGCCTCGGGCCACCACCGCGGCATGGGAAGTCTTGCCGCCCTGACTGGTGAGGATCCCTTCTGCGGCCGCCATGCCGTGGATGTCATCGGGGGTGGTCTCCGGCCGGACCAGGATCACGTTCGCACCGCTGCGGGCCACGGCCACGGCGTCGTCGGCAGTGAACGCAACCACGCCGGCGGCGGCGCCCGGTGAAGCAGCAACGCCAACTGCGACGGGGGATGAGCCCGTGACCCTGTCGGCGAGACGAGGCCGATGGAGCTGCTCGAGTGAGGCCGGTTCGACGCGGGCTATCGCTGTCTCCCGGTCGATCAGACCCTCGTCCACCATGGCGACTGCCATCTTCACCGCCGCGGCCGCGGTGCGCTTCCCGGCCCTGGTCTGGAGGATGTAGAGGACGTCCCGCTCAATGGTGAACTCGATGTCACACATGTCGCGGTAGTGCTCCTCGAGCCCGTCGATGATCTCGATGAGCCGGCCATGACACCCGGGATGCAGCTCGGCGAGTTGATCCAGGGTCAGAGTGTTCCGGATGCCGGCGACGACGTCCTCACCCTGAGCTTGGGGCAGATAATCGCCGTACACCTGCTTCTCACCGGTGCTGGGATCTCGGGTGAAACAGACGCCGGTGCCGGAATCGTTGCCTAGGTCGCCGAACACCATCATCTGGACATTCGCTGCCGTCCCCAGGTCGTCCGGGATCGAGTGGATCCGGCGGTAGTCGGCCGCACGCTTGGTGTTCCACGATTTGAAGACGGCGGTGATCGCGCCCCGGAGTTGCTCGGAAGGGTCGTCGGGGAGCTCGCCAGGGCGTTCCGCCTCGACGATATGGCGGAATCGGGTAGTGGCACTCTCGAGATCCTCGACTGTGAGCGCGGAGTCGTCCTCCACACCTCTCCCCTCCCGCAGCTCGGCGAGGACGTCCTGGAAGAGGGCCTCGTCAACGCCGAGCACGACATCGCCGTACATCTGGACGAAGCGGCGGTGGGCGTCCCAGGCGAAGTGGGCGTCCCCCGACCATTCGATCAGCGTCTTGACGATCTCGTCGTTGAGCCCCAGGTTGAGGATGGTGTCCATCATTCCCGGCATCGAGAACTTGGCGCCCGACCGCACCGAGAGGAGCAGCGGTGTTGGCCCTCCACCGAAGGTTCGTCCTGTCACCTGCTCGAGACGGGCCACCGCCGCGTCTACCTCCGGCCAGAGCTCGGGCGGGACCTCGCCCGTCGTCATGGCGACACGGCAGACGTCTGTGGTGATCGTGAACCCTGGTGGCACGGGAAGCCCGAGCGATGTCATCCGGGCCAGACCCGCACCCTTGCCTCCGAGCAGGTCGCGATCGGATCCGTCGGTGGCCGAGAAGTCGTAGAGCTGTGGCATCAGTCAGGTGAAGTTAATGAAACCCGCCACAGCCATCCACCGGGTCGAAGGGAAACATGGCCCGCTCTTTCCCCCTGATCGGGGTCGAGTCAGGGGATGATCGGAACGAGGAGGAAGGAATCGGTCTCACCCCCGACATGGATGGTCACCCGACCCGAGAAGACATCTGCGGGCCGGTCGACGGGGTCGGCATGTTTGAACGGCCCTACCCCCCTTCCTGCATAGTGAAACTGGCGGGCGAAGTCAGACAGCTCTCCTTCGTAGCGATAGTCGTTGCCCCGGACGCTGAGCCCGAGCCGGTAACCGGCCGGGATGACGATGCAGGTAGGCCAGATCTCCACGTCGAGCGGATAGATCTGCCCGGGGGAGAGCGGGTCCTCCCGATCGTGGGTGTGGAATGGGCGGTGGGGCAGCGTCATCCCGGGGTCGAGGGCACGATGGGAGGCGCGCAGCCATCCATGGGCGAGCGGCGTGTTGGGGTCCAGCGCGCCCATGAAGGTCACCTCATCATCGTTCTCATCGAAGAGCCGGACGATCAGGAACAGGTCGGCGTCCACCGTCTCCGATGAGACGTAGAGCCGGGCAGCCAGGGGCCCGGTCACCTCGATCTGCTCGGCGAATGGCGACGTGAAGAAGGTCAAGCCCTCGCCGTCGGCCTCGTAGTCGATAGCGCCCGCCTCGGTTGCGGCCGATGGCTCGAGCCCACGATCGGCAGTGAGGTGATAAGAAGCCCAGTTGGTCCTGGCGAGAGGCCACTCGTTCTCCCTGCGATCGGTGAACGTGCCGTCGGCATGACGGACACGCAGCAGGACCGGTGGCACCTGGTCCCAGCCATTCTCCTCACCTTTGAGGAAGTGGCCGAAGAATCGCTTCTGCAGGGCGACGCCGCGGTCGGTGTAGAAGTCCACCCAATGGGCGTCACCATGGATCTCCAGCCATTTGTCGGTGGCAGCGGACTGGCTGAAGGCCTCGACGTTGCCGCGGAGATGGAGGCCGTGGCCGCCCCAGTTCCCTGCCGAAAGCATCGGAGTTGTCACCCGCGACCAGTCCGGGTTGCGTTCCAGGTACCAATCGTCGATGAGGGGGCGGCTCCTCACATCATGGCCCAGGTCCGCTCGTCTCGTCGCCAGCACGTCGGGCTCCTCGGTCTCTGGTCCCGACACCGTCTCGCCGGTGACCGCGCTACGGGATCCACGCTCGCCGACACCGTGCTGGACCTTCTCGACCTGGCGCGGATACCAGTCCTCGGCGAACTGACAAAGGATCCCGCCGTGGCGAGCGAAGTCCCGGTACCAGTCGGCGGCTCCTTCCCAGGGGCACATCGCCGCCAGGTGTGGAGGTTGGAGGGCCGCGACCTGGTATTGATTCATCGCGTAATAGGAGATCCCGGCCAGGCCAACGCGCCCATTGCTCCACGGCCTGGTCCCTGCCCATTCGATGCAGTCGAACAGATCGATCGCTTCCCGGGCCGACCAGACGTCCATGTACCCAGGAGAACGCCCGGTGCCTCTCGAGTCCACCCGGACGCAGACGTATCCGTCTGGCACCCATTTCTCAGGGTCGACCACCTCCCAGTTCTGATGCAGGTTGCTCGACCCTTCTCCCACCTCCGGGTAGTGCTCGATCATGTAGTCCCACTGGCTCTGGTAGCCCTCCTGGAAGGCCAGCCCCTTCCCGTATGGGCCGTAGCTGAGGAGTGTCGGGTACTCGCCCTCTGCAACGGGGAGAAAGAGGTCGGCTCGCAGGACGACGCCGTCGTCCATAGGGATGGCGACGTCTCTCTCAATGCGCATGGGAACCTGCTCGATGACCGTCATTCTGCTATCACTTCGCCCGGTCGACGTCTGAGACCCGGTAATGACTCCTTCAGCTCTCGCCGAGAACACTGTCGAGAGCCTGCGGATCCTGTTGGGCCAGGGCCTGCTCGGCGCGGAGCGACTCGATGTCGCGATAGATCGTGGCGACCGCCTGGATGACTCCGTCCTTGCGATAACCGACCATCACGTCACGCTCCGAAGGGTTCCCGATGATCACCTCGTCATCCCACTTCTTGACATGGCCTACGACGTTGATGGGCACGTCGTAGTGCTGACTCCAGAAGAAGGGCGGGTCGGTGAAGGGCAGATCATGCCCGAGCATGTTCCGGGCCGCCGCCTGCCCCTGACGTTCGGCCAGCACCCAGTGCTCGATACGCACCCGTCCCGCGTTCTGGTCCGGATAAGACGCGACATCACCCGCGGCCCAGACATGGGGATCGCTGGAGCGCATGCGGTCGTCGACCATGATGCCGTCGTCGACATCGAGGCCCGCATCTTCGGCCAGCGCAGTCCTCGGTTTCACCCCGACGCCGACGACGACCAGCTCGGCTGAAATCCGGTCCCCGTCGTCGAGCTGCACTGCGTCGGCTTCGATCGCCGACACGCTTCTACCCAAGCGGAACTCAACCCCGTGCTCCTCGTGCAGGTCCTGCACGAATCGCCCCATCTGCTCTCCAACGATTGGGGCCAGGGGGATGTCCTCTGGCGCCACGACGGTGACGTCGATGTCCCGCTGGCGAAGAGAGGCTGCGACCTCGAGCCCGATGAATCCTGCCCCGATCACAACGGCCTTCGAGGTGGCCTCCAAGGCGGCGATGACGGCTCGACTGTCCTCGAGCGTTCGCACGTAATGGACGTGGGGCTGATCTGACCCCGTCACGGGAAGACGCCGCGGCTCGGCGCCGGTGGCGATCAGCAGTGCCCCGTACCCGATCTCCCGGCCGTCGTCCCTGCTCACGGTCCGCCCCGCGGTGTCGATGCCGGTCACCTGGGTCCCGGAGATGAGTGTGATTTCATGCTCCTCGTAGAAGCCGGGGCTGCGCAGGGGCATCCAATCCTCTGGAGCGGTGCCGGCCAGGTAGTCCTTCGAGACGTTGGGGCGATCGATCGGTGGCTCGACGCCGATCATCGTGACCGGGCCCACGTATCCCTCACGGCGCAGCATCTCGGCGGCGGCGGCACCTGCAGCGCCCGAACCGACGATCACAACCGAATCGGGAGAGATCGGTGGCGTTCGCTCCGCGGTCGGGGCCTCGACGGGGCCTGTCACGTAGATCTGTCCGTCCCGCTCCTCGGGGTGGTACACCCTGATCGAGTCGAGGGCCGGTGCCCCCACCGCCTCGCCGGTGGTGAGATCGAACCGGGCGTGATGCCACGGGCAGCGGACCTGGCCGTCGACACAGAGACCATCACCGAGTGGGCCCCCGTAGTGAGTGCAGCTGCCCGCCACGGCGCGCAGGCCTTCGGCGGTGCGGACGACGATCACCTGCTTGCCGTCGACCTGGCCTTTGACGGGGACGTCGAGGACCAGATCATCGGCGGGGACGCCCTCATCGATCAGGTCGGGGCCGGTCACCTTGCTCTCGGCCATCAGAGCTCCTTTCGCTCCGTTCTTTCAACCATAGCCATGGCTTTTAGAACGACGGAAGGTCAGCTGTCGGCCCTGTACACCAGACCCAGCCCTCCGGCGGAGGTGACAGTGAGGAGATTCCCTTCGACCCTCGCCCGGAAGCCGTCACCCAGTACCGACACGACCTGGCTGTCCTGCTCGAATAGATCGGCCGGGCAATCGCCCTCTGCGGCCATCTCGGGCATGGTCACCTCCGCACCGCTCACGACGAATCTGCCATGGAGGTCGCGGCATCCGGTCGACCCCAGCATCGACCCGTCGGTGTACAGCTCGAGGGTGGCACGATCGCCGTGCACACTGGACACCGAATCTGCGTCGATCAGGCTCTCCAACACCCACACCGTCCCGGTGAGCTCCGATGTGGGCACCGGGGGGATCGCGTCGAAGACGAGCTCGACGCCCTCGCCGGTGAGGGTCAGGAGGCCCTCTGTGCTGGAGAAGGCCCGCACCCGAGGCAGGGCGTCCAGATAGCGCTGTTCCGCCACCATGACCTGCTCGGGGCTGCACGCCATCTCGGTGGCCCCCAGGCCGGAGAAGGAGATCTCGGTTCCCGATATCGACACTGTCCCGAAGTATCCATTGCATGCCGCAGTGCCGCTCGCCGTGTCGCCGGTGATGGTCAAGGTGATGGGGTGATCGTCGACGGGGATCAGGTCCTCCCCGTCGACGGTTCCCGATTTCAGCTCCCATGGAGTGTCAACCGGGTCCTCACCTGTCTGGGCATCCCCACCCGGTTGAGCCGGGTCGGAACAGGCGGCGATCAGAATCGTGAGACAGGCGAGCGCTCCTGTCAGCCGGCCGGGCACCATGGTCGGATCAGGAGGTGGCCGCCGACTCGTCGACTACGAAAACGAGGTCGACCCCCTCCCCGGTCAGGTTCAGCTCCTCGTTCTCGATGGTGAAGATCTCCACCAGACCCAGGGAGGTGAGGAACGCCGTCTCCGAGTCCATCACGCCCTCGTCGGTACAAGCCATCATCGTCCCCCCAAGATCGGAGAAGGTGAGCTCGTTCCCTGAGAGGGTGTAGCCGCCGAACCACTGATTGCAGGCCGACTTCCCCCCGGCGGTGCCCTCGGGCTGGTCGAAGATCAGTGTGATGGGAAAACCCTCCACGATGGGGATGTCCGCGCCATCGAGCGTGCCCGCTTGCAGAAGCCATGCCTCGGACGTCGGGTCGGTGGCGGCCTCCTCGCCCGGGTCGGCACAGGCTGCGATCAGGATGGCCAGGAAGGTCACGGCGAGCAGAGTCTTTCTCATGTCTGGTTCGACGCTACGCGGGGCCAGGTCGGTTCCGTCAGATGAGGAGCCCGGCGGCGAGCGTGAGGCCGGTCCAGAGATGGAGGCGGGCGGTCATCTTGAGTGCCCGGATCAACGATGGCCCGTCGCTCTTCCGATACATGATGCGAACCGGGCCCATGGCGTAGGGAGCGAGCAGGGCAGCGAAGATCGTGGGCAGAGGGGTGAGGCCCGTGGCGGCAAACGCTGCGATCAGGGCCATGGCCCCGTAGACGAGTGCGATGAACAAGGCCCTGGTGCGATCCCGCCCCAGGATCACGGCGAGGGTCCGCTTCCCGGCCGCCCGGTCGGTTTCGAGGTCCCGGTAGTTGTTGACCACGAGGATGGCGGCGGCGAGGAGGCCTACGGGGATGGAGAGAAGCCACGCCTCGCCCGGAGCCGTCATGTCGTGGACATAGCGACTTCCCACCGTGGCTACCACGCCGAAGAAGATGAACACGAAGACCTCACCCAGACCCCGGTAGCCGTAGGGGAATGGCCCTCCCACATAGCCGAGCATGGCGACGATCGAAAGGACCCCGACGACCAGGATCGCCGGCCCGGCGATGACGGTGAGGGCCACCCCGGCGACCGCGGCGACGATCAGGGCCAGGGCGACACCTGCCCACATCTGCCGCGCGGTGATGCGCCCGGCAGACACCATCCGTGGCGGGCCGATTCGCTCCTCCGGATCGGCGCCCCGTCGAGCATCCGAGACGTCATTGGCGAAGTTGGCCGCGACCTGGATGGCGAGGGCGGCAGCGAGCGCAAGGAGGAAGGCATCCCACCTGAACACGTCGTCGTAGGCGGCGAGGGCCGACCCCACCACCACCGGGGCCACGGCTGCAGGAAGGGTGTGTGCCCGCGCTGCGGTCCGCCAGTCCTGGAGCGTGGTCACCTGGTCAGTAGTGCCAGGGATACTGACCGAAGTCGGGCTCCCGTTTCTCGAGGAACGCGTCGCGACCCTCTTTCGCCTCATCGGTCATATATCCGAGACGGGTGGCCTCGCCGGCGAAGATCTGCTGGCCGACGAGGCCGTCGTCGATCAGGTTGAAGGCGAACTTGAGCATGCGCTGGGCCGTAGGGCTCTTGGTGGTGATCTCGACCGCCCATTCCAAGGCCGCCTCCTCCAGCTTCTCGTGTGCGATCACTGCATTGACCATCCCCATCTGGTGGGCCTCGGCTGCCGAGTACTCACGGCCAAGGAAGAAGATCTCCCGGGCCCGTTTCTGGCCTATCTGCCGTGCCAGGTAAGCCGACCCGTACCCGGCGTCGTACGAGGCGACGTCGGCGTCGGTCTGTTTGAAGATGGCGTGCTCCCGCGAGGCCAGAGTCAGGTCACAGACCACGTGAAGGGAATGACCCCCGCCCACGGCCCACCCCGGGACGACGGCGATGACCACTTTGGGCATGAACCGGATGAGGCGCTGCACCTCCAGGATGTGGAGACGGCCCAGCCGCGCCTGGTCGACGCTGGCGGCCTCCTCACCGCTGGCGTACTGATACCCATCCCTGCCTCTGATCCGCTGGTCCCCTCCCGCACAGAAGGCCCACCCCCCGTCCTTGGGGGATGGCCCGTTCCCGGTGAGGAGGACACAGCCGACGTTGGCCGACTGGCGGGCGTGGTCGAGGGCCGCGAACAGCTCGTCCACCGTTTGAGGGCGAAATGCGTTTCGCACCTCGGGCCGGTCGAAGGCGACCCGCACCACTCCCTGCCCGATCGCCTTGTGATAGGTGATGTCGGTGAACTCGAACCCAGGCACCTCGTCCCAGGTCGATTCGTCGAAGAGCGCAGAGACCACCGGCGCAGGATACGAGAGGGGATCGTTCTGTGGAGATTCTCGGGGCACATGAGCACAATTCGGATCAGGGAATGGTGACCACATGCTCGACTGGCTGAAGCGACACGACCCGGGGCGGGTCTTCCTCGAGACGGCAGGGGGGAGCCTGAGCTACGGCGAGATGGTGGCGGCAATCGAAGGGCGGGCTGTGACCGGGGTCGAAGTCATCCGTCCACGGCCGGATATGGCATCGGTGGTCGACATATTTGCCGTCGTGTCCCGAGGTTCGGCGGTGCTTGCCGGCGACGACCTCGACCCGGGCCCGGTCGATCCTGCCGGGGCGGCCACCGTGATGTTCACCTCGGGGACCACAGGTGGGAGGAAGGGCGTCCGGCTCACCCGGGAGAACTGGATGGCGGCGGCCGATGCCTCCATGCGCCACCTCGGTCATGGGCCCGACGATGTCTGGCTTCTGGCGATGCCGCTGCATCACGTCGCCGGGCTCTCCATCCTGCTCAGATCGGCCTACGCGGGAGGGAGCGTCCGCATGCTCGACGGCTTCGATCCCCGGGCCTATGCAGCCGAACTGCACAACGGGGTGACGATGGCCTCGATGGTGCCAACGATGCTGGCACGGGTCCTCGACGTCGATACCCGCGCCCACGAGGGCCTCAGGGCCGTTCTACTCGGAGGTGGGCCGATACCCGACAGCATCTTGGAGAGAGGACTCGCCACCGGTCTGCCGTTGCTTCCCACCTACGGGCTGACCGAGACGGCGGGGCAAATCGCCACCCTCCGGCCGGGCGACCCTCCAACCAACCGGGCGCATCCCTTGCCCGGCGCCGAGTTGCGGATCGGGCCGGACGGCCGTATCGCCGTGCGCGGCCCGATGGTGAGCCCCGGTTATGTCGGGGAGCCGGAGCGAGAGGGTGACTGGCTGGTGACTGGCGACCTGGGCTCGATCGACGAGGACGGGGCCCTGCGCGTGCTCGGTCGGGCCGACACGATCATCGTCAGTGGCGGTGAGAACATAGACCCGGGGATGGTCGAGGCCGAGATCGCCTCCCTGCCCGGTGTCGACGGCGCACTGGTGGTGGGCCTACCCAGCCAGGAGTGGGGGATGGAGTCGGCTTGCCTCTACGTCGGCGATATCGGCGAGGGTGAGGTGGCGACGCAGCTGAGGGAGAGACTGCCCGGGTTCATGATCCCCAAACGCTGGCTCAGGGTGTCTCAGTTGCCCGTGACTGCAATCGGGAAGCCGGACAGGATTGCCGGAGCGCGCTCCTTCAGCTGACTCGCAGCGCGATCATCACCCCTTCCCGGAAGGGGAAGGCGGCCGACTCGAAGTCACGGTCCGCCGCCATGTGGCGGTTGAACTCGTCGGTCCCATGTCCTCGGTCGATCCAACCCTCTCCGGTTCCATATACGTTGTCGGCGATGACCAGCCCACCAACGGGGATCAGGGATCGGACGGCCTCGAAATAGCCAACGTACTCAGACTTGATGGCATCGAGAAAGAGCACGTCGACGTCCTCCGTCTCCAGCTCGCCGGGCAGCCGAGCGAGCACCTCCAGGCCTGTGCCGATGCGGAGGTCGACCCGGTCCGAGATGCCGGCCTTCACGAACTGTTCTGCTGCGAATTGGGCGTGGGAGGGCTCGGATTCGATGGTGATGAGACGCCCTTCGGGCCTGAGCCCCCGGGTCAGCCAGATTCCCGAGTACCCGGCGAGAGTCCCCACCTCGACTGCGAGCCGCCCCTCGGTCATCGAGGTGAGGATCATCAAGAGACGTCCGACATCGGGGCCCACCGCGATGGCGGGCAGGCCCGCCCTGACGGCTTGATCCATCAATCCGGCCAGATGCTCGTCTTGTGAGCCGAACACTTCGCGGGAGTACCGGTTTATGAAGTCCCAGGTCTCGTCGGTCATGGTCGCCATGTGGCGACCTTAGGGCGGCGAGTCGGCGTCTAGGCGGCCCTCATGTCCTCGACCGACCTGAGATCGGCGGCGAGGAGCGCCAGCGCCTCGGTGACCAATTCCCGTACCTCGGTTTCGGGCACACCGGTCACATTGGAGACGGTCGAAAACGCAGCAGGAGCGCCGTCCGTGAAGCCGAAACGTAGCTCGAGCACCTGCCGGTGCAACTCGGGCAGATGGGCAAGACCGGCCCGAAGCGTGTCCTCCACGATCCTGTACTCGACCTCGGTGGCCGGGTCGATCGCTTCCGAGTCGGTGATGAAGTCGCCCAGCAGGGCACCGTCCTCGCCAACCGGCGTCTCCAGTGCGACCGTGGTCGCCACGGACAGCGCCTTCTCGACGTCGACCACGGCCACACCGGTGAGGTCTGAGATCTCCTCGGCGGTAGCGACCCGCCCCAACTTGGTTCGCAGCTCGTCGGCGGCGCCCCGGACGACCGGGATGATGTCGAAGAGAGCAGAGGGGATGTGGATGGTGTCGCTCTGATCGGCACGGGCGCGCTGCAGCGCCTGGCGGATCCACCAGGTGGCATAGGTGGAGAACTTGAACCCTCTGCGCCAGTCGAACTTCTCGACGGCCCTGATCAGCCCCAGGTTGCCCTCCTGGATCAGATCGAGCATCTCGACGTTGGGCCCGGCGTAGAGACGGGCGTTGGACACGACGAGACGCAGGTTGGCCTCGATGAACTCCTGACGGGCCCGGGAGCCCTCGCGGGCGGCACGCTGCAGACGCACCCTCTCGGACGCGTCCTCGACGCCGGCCGCCAGAGAGGCGCTGGCGTCAGACCCGGCCTCCATTGCCTGTGCCAGCCTGACCTCGTCCTCGGCGGTGAGCAGGGGCCTACCACCGATCCCTGACAGGTAGTGGCTCAGGGAATCGCTGGTGAGACGCCCCGTCTCGTCGACGAGTGAACCGTGTCTCTTCTCTGCGTTACGCATGGTCTGCACACACCATCGAACGTAGGTTCGCAGCCGGTAATTCCAAGATCTCGCCTCGTTCAGTCCGGATCGGGCCGCTGGCGGGCCTTTTTCTTCTCGCTTCGGGCCTTCTTGTCGGCGAGACGGCGCTCTTTCGCCGCCTTGGGTGCCTTGGTCTTCTTGCGGGGCTTCGCTTCCGCCAGCGCCGTCTCGAGGCGTTCGGTGAGACGTTGCCTGGCGATCTCGCGATTGCGCCACTGCGATCGGGTGTCGGAGGCATGAGTCTCCACCACCGGTCCCAGCCCCAGGACCAGTCTCTGCTGAACAGGCTCGGGAAGAGATGAGGCGGTGATGTCGAAACGAATGGTGACTGCCGTTTCGGTCTTGTTGGCCTGCTGGCCACCGGGCCCGCCGGGAGTGTCGAATCGCTCTTCGATCTCGCCTTCAGGGATCGACCATTCCCCGAACTCGATCGCGTCGGCGGTCACACGTCTTCGTAATACTCGGTGCCGAGATGGGTTATCAGCTCTTCACCCATCATGTGCCGAAGATTGTTCTTCAGCTTGGTGAGCTGGATGAAGAGATCGTTCTCGGCGTACAGCCCCGGGGCCGACTGCGGGCTCTTGAAGTAGAAGGAGAGCCATTCCTGGACCCCGGTCCAGCCGGAACGAGCGGCAAGATCCATGAAAAGGGCCAGATCGAGGACGATGGGGGCGGCGAGGATCGAGTCCTTGCAGAGGAAGTCGATCTTGATCTGCATGGGGTAGCCGAGCCATCCGAAGATGTCGATGCTGTCCCATCCCTCCTTGTCGTCGCCTCGGGGCGGGTAGTAGTTGATGCGGACCTTGTGATAGATATCGCCGTACAGCTCGGGATACACCTCGGGCTGCAGGATCTGCTCGAGGACACCGAGCTTGGAGACCTCCTTCGACCTGAAGCTATCGGGGTCGTCGAGGACCTCGCCGTCACGGTTGCCCAGGATGTTGGTGGAGAACCATCCCTTCACGCCGAGCATTCGGGCCTTCAGGCCGGGCGCGACCATCGTCTTCATCAGGGTTTGGCCCGTCTTGAAGTCCTTGCCTGAGATCGGCACCTCCTCCAGGGCGGCGAGCTCGACCATGGCCGGGATGTCCACGGTGAGATTCGGCGCCCCGTTGGCGAAGGGGACCTTCATCTTGAGGGCTGCATAGGCGTAGATCTGCGACGGGCTGATGGCGGGGTCGTTGTCCTTCAGACCCTGCTCGAACGCCTGGAGGTCGGAATGGACGGCGGAAGGCTCCTCGTACGCCTCGGTCGAGCCGCACCAGACCATGACGAGACGGTCGACGCCACGTTCGCCCCGGAAATGGTCGATGTCCTCCATCAGACGCTCAGCCAGGTCCATATGGGTCGCGGCCTCCTTGACCTGGTCGATCCCGTCGAGATTCTTGACCCATCGGCTGGAGAACACGGCGGGGTAGGGCTGAACCGCTCGGAGCTCGTCGCCGATCCCCTCTATGTCCCGGGCATCGAGGACTCCCGCCTTCATCGCCGAGGTGTAGGCATCGTCCGAGTAGGGATCCCAACCGCCGAACTCGAGGTCGTCGAGCCCTGCGAGAGGGACGAATTCCTTGATGAGCGGATTGCGGCCGTCTGTCCTCTTCCCCAGACGGATGTGGGACAGCTGGGACAGTGAACCAAAGGGGTGGGCGTAGCCCTTGCGGGCGGCCAGGACCCCGGCGATGAAGGTGGTGGAGACGGCTCCCATGCCCGGGGTGAGGATCCCGAGCTTCCCGGTGGCAGGGGCAGGCGGCTGACTTGGCGACATGGAGACCTCCTGGGTGCCACGATAGGCATCTGGAGACGCACTATCGATCGCCCGATCCACATAGGCTGAGTGCATGGATCGTGCCCCCGACTCGATCGGCCCGACCATCGATGTGGCCCTGCTGGCCGATGCGGTGCAGGCGGTCCGGGGCAAGCTATTCGTGCTCGGGGGCGGCTGGGACACCCTGTGGGTGCGTTCGTTCCCGGCCCGGCACCCCAGTATGGCCATCGGACTGCGCCTCCGGGTCCCCAGCTCGTGGCGCGCCGACGTGCTCGACTTATCGGTCGATCTACAGGACGCCGACGGCGCCCCACTCATGGCCAAGCCGTTGTCTCATCAGGTGAAGCTCCCCGCCCACCCACAGGCCTCGCCGGCCACCGACTTCGGCGTGGTCAGGTCTTTCACCTTCAACAATCTCCTCTTCTCATCGGAGGGGTCGTATTCGTTCGTGATCACGGTCGACGACGAACCGGTGTCTCGTCTTCGCTTCATGGTCCGTGCCCGGCCCACGGAGCCGCCCCCCGTCTGACCCGGGCTGCGCGCCGTCCGCGCGCCGATATCACTCTGTGCGCGGAGTTGGTGTAGCGATCCGGTACCCCATAGGGTGCCCCCCGCTGCGAGGGACCCAGGAAAGTCCCTCGTTTTTGTTTCACGAAGGTCAGGAGATCTATGACGTCGCATGGAAAGGCCGCGCCCTGTCTCGCCCTGGCGCTGGTGGCCTTCTTGGTGGCCGGCTTCGCTGTCCCCGCCCCTCCCGCACAAGCCGAGACCGCACCACCGTTCGGTATCGAGTTCCCCCAGGACTGGCAGGTCACCGTCTTCTCGTCGACTTTCGGTGCCTCGAGATCCGGGGGCCGGCATCATGATGGCAACGATCTGATGGCCCCCAAGCTCACACCCGTCTATGCGGCAGGCGAAGGCGTCATCGCCATCATCGACACCTCGAGTCTCGGGGGGCGGTACGTCGAGATCCAGCACGCCGGCGGCTGGTCCACCCGCTACATGCATCTCAACAACGACGACCCCGGCACCGACAATGGCGATGCGGATTGGTCGCTCACGGTGGTCGAGGGGCTCGCGGTCGGGACCCATGTCGATGCGGGCCAGCAGATCGCCTATGTGGGCGACTCGGGGAATGCGGAGTGGACCGGGTCGCACACCCACTTCGAGCTGGCCTTCGATGGAAGCGCCATAGACCCATACCCGTTCTTGAAGGACGCCTTCGCCCGTGCCCAGGAGACTCAGGCGGCGGCGCTGCGTGGCTCGATGAGATACGGTCAGGGCAAGCTGGCGTGATATCCCTATTGGGGACCGTTTTGCTCGCCTTCCACGCCACTCCGCCCCTCGGGGAGGACACGGGCATCGTCCAGGGCGACGACCTCCCCGACTAGCCCCGGACTCGCCGGTGAGACGCTCCGTGTCTCTGCCGAGGCGACTGGCGGGGAGTCGCCGTCGTGTACCCAGATGACCCGGTTCACTCCCGAGGCCGCCGCTGCGGCCGCCCAACTGCGCATCACCTGCAGTTCGGTGGTGGCGAACGCGCGCTCCCTTCCATCCCGTGCGGCCTCGGTGACCAGGACAACGGTGAAGCAGTCGGTGAGCGCGGCCTGGATGTGGCTCTCGTCCGAGACGTCGCCCAGCGCCACCTTCACACCTCTTGCTCTGAGCTCGGCGACGGATCCGGGATCAGAGACGAACGCCCTCACCTCACGTCCCGGCGCCACCAGCCCGTCGACCAGCGCCCTTCCCTTATCGGTGTCGGCTCCGACCACGATCACCGGCATATCCCGAACCTAACCTCCTCATTCGTCAACGCTCGAGCCGGCTGCCTCGCCCCCAGTCGGGGCCATCCGGTACAATCCCACTATCGGGATAGTGGAAATTCGACAAGACCGCATTCCGTTTGAACAAGAGGCCAGAAACAAGCGACATTCGAGGTGATCGAACAGTGGCCACAGTTGACATAGATCTCGGCGCCTATCAGCTGGGATGGCACGACGAGGTCGAGTACGCCTTCACACCGCGCAAGGGCCTCGACGAAGACGTCATCCGGGAGATGTCGGCCATGAAGAAGGAGCCCGAGTGGATGCTCGAGTTCCGTCTCAAGGCGTACCAGCGCTTCCTCCGTAAGCCGATCCCCCAGTGGGGTGGTGGCGGCGCCCTGGACACGATCGATTTCGACGACATCTATTACTACGTCAAGCCCGCAGGTGAGCAGCAGAAGGACTGGGACATGGTTCCCGAGTCGATCAAGACGACCTACGAGAAGCTGGGCATCCCCGAGGCGGAGCGAAAGTATCTGGCTGGGGTGACCGCGCAGTACGAGTCAGAAGTCGTCTACCACCGCAATCGTGAGGACCTGGAGAAGCTCGGGGTGCTCTTCACCGACATGGACACCGCCCTTCGTGAGTATCCCGAAATCGTCAAGGAGTACTTCGGGACGGTCATCCCGCCCAACGACAACAAGTTCGCCGCTCTGAACTCGGCGGTGTGGTCCGGCGGCTCCTTCATCTACGTGCCGCCCGGGGTCCATGTCGACCAGCCGCTCCAGGCCTACTTCCGGATCAACTCGGAGAACATGGGTCAATTCGAGCGGACCCTGATCATCGTGGACGAGGGCGCCTACGTTCATTACGTCGAGGGTTGCTCGGCTCCGGTGTACACCACCGACTCCCTACACGCCGCCGTTGTGGAGATCGTGGTCAAGGAGAACGGACGGTGCCGATACACCACGATCCAGAACTGGTCGAACAACGTATTCAACCTGGTGACCAAACGGGCCGCCGCCTATCGCAACGCCACGATGGAATGGGTGGACGGGAACTTGGGTTCCCGACTCACCATGAAGTACCCGGCGGTGTGGCTGATGGAGCCCGGTGCCCATGGCGAGGTGCTCTCGATCGCGTTCGCCGGCGAAGGCCAGCATCAGGATGCCGGGGCCAAGATCATCCATGTGGCCGAGGACACCACCTCGACCATCGTCTCCAAGTCGATCTCGAAATCCGGGGGCAGAGCGGGATATCGCGGGCTGGTCCGTGTCGAGCCGGGAGCGGAGAACGCCAAGTCATTCGTGCGATGCGACGCCCTGATCCTCGACGAGGAGAGTCGATCCGACACCTATCCCTACATGGAGATCGAGGAGAACGACGCCGAGATCGGCCACGAGGCCACCGTGTCCAAGCTCGGCGAGGAACAGCTCTTCTATCTGATGTCCCGAGGCCTCACCGAAGATCAGGCCACATCCATGATCGTGGCCGGCTTCATCGAGCCGATCGTCAAGGAGCTCCCCATGGAGTCCGCGGTCGAGATGAACCGGCTCATCGAGCTCAATATGGCGGAGGCGGGCGCCGTCGGCTGATGGCGACCGCCGACGGGTGGGACGGTGGGGGGATTGGTCAGAGCGCACCGTCGGCTGATGGCGACCCGCGACAGGGCTACCTTTTGCCCCGTCGGGAATCGAGCTTTTGGATCAGGTCGTGGGCGGCCAACTCGATCTCCTTGTGATCCCACTGCGTCGCCCGGAAGCGGCACGCCATCAGCCCGCTGCGATGGAGCCGTCGGAAGTCACCGAAGACGAATGCGTATCGCGCCTTCGTCTCCTCCCCGGCACCGTCGGTCAAGCCGAGATGCCACCGCGAGTAGGCGCCCCAACCAGCACGCTCGAGGTATTCGTTCTCGTCAGCCGCACTGGGCTGGACGTCGGACCACTCGCTCCGCACCACATAGCGGCGGCCGGCGATCATCTCTTCGGCGTGTGCCACCGCCGCCTCGTTGACGAGGTACTCAGGCATGACCGGTTCGAGACGGGCCATCTACTCCTGGACGACGGTTACCTCGACCTCGTCGGGGAGGGTCTCGTCCGAGGTGTTGTTGACCAGGTACCAGATCCCCAGCACCAACGCGATGGCAATCAGGGCCCCGGCGACGATCATGCCGAAATTCCCACCACTCCTGGTGTCGGTGACGATGATCTCGCGGTCTCTATCGTTGCTCATTGGCCTTCTCCTTCCCTCTCGGAGCAGGCAATTACCACGGCTCCAGGTTGAACAAACCACCGAGCTCTCGGCCCGATTTATCCTTGTTCGAACCGTGAGCCCGGAGACAATCGATTAGCACGTTCCTGGGGCTGGCCGCGGTCCTCCTCCTCATCCTGCTCACTGGCTTCTTCGTGGCGGCCGAGTTCGCCCTCGTCGCAGTCGATCGCAGCAACGTCGAGCGCAAGGCGCAGGACGGTGAACGGCCGGCGCGCCGGATTCTCGGCTCGCTGCGAAACCTGTCGTTCGAATTGTCCGGAGCCCAGCTGGGAATCACGCTCACCTCGCTCATCCTCGGCGCCATTGCCGAGCCCACCGTCGCCGCGCTCATAGAGCCACTCGTGTCGTCGGTCCCGTTCTTGTCGGTGACCGCAGCCCCGGTCGTCTCGTTGGTGATTGCTTTCATCCTCGCCACCGGCGGAGCCATGGTGTTCGGCGAGCTCGTTCCCAAGAACCTGGCCATCGCCCGGCCCTATTTCTCCGCGGTGTGGTTCGCGATCCCGCTGCAGGTCCTCAATCGTCTGATTCGGCCGCTCATCCTCTTCCTCAACGAGTCCGCCAACTGGACGGTGCGCAAGTTGGGCATCGAACCGAGGGAGGAGCTGGCCGGTGTCCGTTCTATGGAGGAACTCGAGCTCATGATCCGGTCGTCAGGCGAGGAGGGCCGTCTCGACGACGACGAGCTGGAGCTGCTCACTCGTGCCATCACCTTCACCGAGAAAGTAGCCGCCGACGCCATGGTTCCTCGGGTGTCGGTTGCGGGCCTCAGTCGCCATGACTCGATCACGGAGTTGCGACGGGCCTCGGCCGCGACCGGTCATTCCCGCTTCCCGGTGTTTGACGAAGATCTCGACGACATCGTCGGGGTGGTCCACGTCAAGGACAGCTTCAACGTGCCCGAGTCACGGGTCCCGGTCACCCCGGTCGGGGAGATCTCGAAGCCCGCCCTTCAGGTCCCGGAGTCGAGCACCCTCGAATACCTCCTGACCCGGCTCCAGACCGAAGGCCGCGGAATGGCCGTAGTCGTGGACGAATACGGGGGCACAGCCGGAATCGTCACCATAGAGGACCTGCTCGAGGAGATCTTCGGGGAGATCGAAGACGAGTACGACCCTGAGACCACGATCGGCGAGCCGTCCGAGGAGGTGGAGGTCCTCTCCGGCCTCCTCCACCGACACGAGGTCGAAGAGCTGATTGGCCTGGAGTGGCCGGAGGGCCGATACGAGACTCTCGGAGGCTTCATCGTGGCCAGCCTGGGCAGGTTCCCCGCCCCAGGGGAGACCGTCCGTGTGGGTGACACGGTCTTCGAGGTGCTCTCGATGGATGGCCATCGGGTGGACCAGGTGCGGGTCACCAGGGACACCACCCAAGAGGAGGACGCCGGTTGAACTGGTCGGCACTCCTCTGGCTGGTGCTCTTGCTCCTGGCGAACGGGTTCTTCGTCGCCGCCGAGTTCGCCTACATCACCGCTCGCCGCAACCTTCTCGAGCAGATCCCCACGCGATCGGCACAAGTTGCGGCGGGCCTCAACAAGAATCTCACTCTCAGCCTGGCCGCAGCCCAGCTCGGGATCACCATGGCCTCCCTGGTCCTGGGTGCGGTCGCCGAGCCGGCGGTGGCCACGATCTTCGAGCTCATACTCGGACCTCTGCCTCTCTCCGAGAGCGTGATCCATTGGATCTCGCTGGTGATCGCGCTCCTGATCGTCGTGTTCCTGCACATGGTCATAGGGGAGATGGCCCCGAAGAACATCACGATCTCCGCCCCGGAACGGACCGCAGTTGCACTGGCCCTTCCCTTCCGCGCCTTCATCATCGTCTTCAAGCCGTTGATCTGGCTGCTCAACGGCAGTGCCAATGGAGTCCTCAGGCTGTTTGGGGTCCCCCCGACCGATGCGCTGGAGGTCGGTCACTCGGCCGAAGACCTGGCCGTCATCATCGGCACGGGCCGTAAGGAGGGGGTGATCGAAGATTTCGCCCATCGACTGCTGACCGGGGCAATCACCTTCGGAGACCTCGATGCCTCAGAGGTGATGGTGCCCAGGCCAGACGTCCAGGCTGTGGCGGCCGATACCCCTGTTTCAGGCATCCAGGAGCTGATGAGGGCCACCGGGCACTCCAGGATCCCTCTCTATGCCGGGAACATCGATGAGATCGTCGGATTGGTCCACGTCAAAGACCTGATGGCCGACACCGTAGATCGGCAAGCGTCTCTGCCGGCCTCCTCGTTGCGCGTGCCCCTTGTCGTGCCCGAGACGGCGCGACTCAGGTCGGTGCTCGACGACATGCGGGAGGCCCGTACCCATCTCGCCGTCGTTGTCGACGAGCATGGCAGCACCGCCGGGATCATCACGATGGAGGACATCGCGGAAGAGCTAGTGGGGGAGATAGCCGACGAGTACGACCCTCGCTCCCGACCGGTCTCGGTCGAGGCGAGCGGCCGCATCGTTGCTTCCGGCACGGTGCGCCCGGATGAGCTGGCCCGCTTCGGGGTCAGTCTGCCGTCTGGTGACTACGAGACGATCGGGGGCCTCGTGATGGACCGTCTGGGTCGTGTCCCCCGCCGGGGTGACGTCATCGAGGACACCGGTTGGCGATTGAAGGTGCGGAGCACCGAGGGTCGACGGGTCGGCGAGGTTGAGATCACGGCGATGGACAGTGCCGAATAGGCGAGGAGGGACGGCGGCGCGCCGAAGCCCGCGCCGTCAGCTGGAGCGCCCCACCACGTAGCCGAGAAGCAGGCCGCCTGCGGCCGCCCAGACGAGCGAGAAGTTGTCACCGACGTAGGCGATCGACGGAGCGCCGACGATCCTCATGATTGTCGACCCGACGATTCCACCGATGATGCCCATGAGGACCGAGCCGAGAAGGTTGTCGGCGCTGGCCAAGAACCCGGCGATCAGCCCGGCTATGCCACCGACGGCGCCGATTATGGCCAGAGCCTGCCAGGTGGAGGCGTCTAGAAACACGTCGGAATCTCCCGGTGACCCGGCTCCGGACGGGTGGGAGCCGACGCGCAGCTCAGGCTGATACCAATTTCTCTTCGACCACCGTCGTCATGGGGAACTGCACCGATCTGCCCGCCATGCTGAAGGGCTCGGTGAGCATCACCACGATGGTGGAGGGCCCACGTGAGACCACGTGGCCCGTGTAGGTGTGAAATCCGTCTTGATCTTCGGTTATGAATGTAACGACCATGTTCCTATCTCTTCGACTCACATAATCGTCATCCGGTTTCGCAATGAGTTGGGTCTAAAGACCCATACTGGTGGCCGACCGGTCTGATCTCTCGGTTTATCGATTCGTTACCGGCTGCCACCTAGCTTGGATGGAAGTGCGTCTGTTAGTTGTCGAAGATGAGCCCGATTTGGCCAACGCCATCGCCAGAGGGCTGCGCCGGGACGGTCACGCAGTCGATGTCGCCCTCACCGCGGTGGATGCCGACATGAAGCTCCGCACCGGCGGATACGACCTGGTTTGCCTCGACTGGAGCCTTCCCGACGGCTCCGGGATCACCCTGTGCAGGCAACTGGTGAGCGGAGAGTTGCCCACCCTCGAGGGGGAGCGGCCGAGGATCCTGATGCTCACCGCCAGAGATGGGGTGGAGGATCGGGTGACCGGGCTCGACTCCGGTGCCGATGACTATCTGGTCAAGCCATTCGCCTTCGCCGAATTGTCGGCGAGGGTGCGAGCGTTGTTGCGCCGGGAGGAGCGTGCCGACCCGGTGCTCGAGGTCGGGCCACTACGACTCGACCCGGCTCGTTTCGAGGCGAGCAGGGACGGTGCTGTGCTGGTGCTGACCGCCAAGGAGTTCTCCTTGCTCCACTACTTCATGTCACATGCCGGGCAGGTGCTCGGTCAGGAGCACCTGCTGGAGCACGTTTGGGACGAGATGGCCGACCCGATGACGAACGTGGTCCGGGTCACCGTGAGCAACCTTCGCAAGAAGCTGGGAGATCCACCGCTCATCGAGACCGTGCCGGGCCGGGGATACAGGCTGGGGGACTGATGCGGACCTGGAACTCCCTCCGCTTCAGGCTCTCCGTTCAGTATTCGGCCATCGTGTTCGGCCTGGGAGGCGCCCTGCTCGGCCTGGTCTACCTGGTCCTGCGCAACTGGCTGCGGACCCAGACCATGACCCAGTACGTCTGGAGCGGCCGTCCTGTGGTGGTCGACGGGGTGGAGCTGGGGGTGATCCCCACCCTTGCCGCCCGTGAAGTGCGGCTGATCGAGTCGGTCTACAACGAGATCGTCCTCAACCAGGTGGCCAAGGCCACGCTTCTGGCCCTGGCTGCGCTGTTCCTCCTCAGCATGGTGGTGGGCTGGGTGATGTCGGGCCGAGTGCTGAAGCCCGTGGAGGAGATCACCAACGTGGCCCGTGACATCCAGGCATCTGACCTCAGTCGTCGCATCGGGCTCGAGGGCCCTGATGACGAGATCACTCGCCTTGCGGCCACGTTCGATGGGATGCTGGAACGTCTCGATCGAGCTTTTTCCAGCCAGCGACGTTTCCTGGCCGACACGAGTCATGACCTGCGCACCCCGCTGGCGGTGATCAGGTCCAACGTGGAGGTCGTCACCGACGACGACGCGGCCAGCGTCTCGGACTGGCGGGAGGTCGGCGGGATCGTCCAGCGAAACGCCGAGAAGATGTCCGAGATGATCGACGGGCTCCTCGCCACGGCAAGGCTCCAGACAGGGAAGGCGCAGGCCGTGGCATTGAGCCTGGACGATCTGGTCAGGTCCAAAGGCGCCGAATTCTCCAAGCCGCTGGCCGAGAAGGGCATCTCGTTGGTGATCGACACCTCGCCGGCGCTGGTCGAAGGTGTGGTGGTGTCCCTGGACCGCGCCCTCACCAACCTGCTCGACAACGCAATCGTCGTCTCCCACCCCGGCTCGACGATCAGGATCGGCTCGGGCGTGAAGGATGGCTGGGCGTGGATGGCGGTCACCGATCAAGGCCCGGGTCTCCCGGAAGAGCCCGAGGGTGGGCGCATCGGTCTTGGGCTATCCATCGTCGAGCAGATCGCCGAGGCGCATGAGGGCTCGCTCGTGTCCGCGCCTGGGCCCGAAGGGGAGGGGACGACGATGACCGTCTGGCTTCCCGGACCGGATACCGACGGGCCCGCCCCTGTCTCTTCGCCCTTTACAAGTGGTTGATGTCATGCCTCCTACCGTGACGGGTAGGAGGTTTCACAGATACATGAGCAATGAAGACACGACCCAGGGCGCTACCGGCGCTCCGAGCCAAGAGACAGTTGCTCCAATTGGTGAGCCGGCGCAGAGCCCGGTAGCCACTCAGGAGCCCGTGACTCAGGCCGAGACACCTGAGGCGGTCGAGCCGACCCGGCATATCCCGCCCAGCCCGACGGCCCCACCCCCTGCCACGCAAATAGACCCATCGACGTCCCGCCGCGCGTCGGGCAGGGTCTCACCCTGGTTGGTGGGCCTGCTCGCCCTTCTGTTGGTGATCGGGTCTTCGGCGGCCACATATCTGGTCATGACGCTCGACGGAGACGGCCCCGAGGTGGTGGCGCAGGATGCCGAGCCAGCCGATGAGAGCCAGGCGGAGAGCGCGGCGCAGGATCTGGTTCCTGGCGAGGAGCCGGTCGCCGATGCGGCCGCGGTGATCCTGCCCTCCGTGGTCCAGATCCAGACCGGTTCAGGCCCCAACTCTGGTGTCGGCTCCGGTGTCATCTACGACTCGAACGGGCTCATCCTCACCGCGGCTCATGTCGTGTCCGGTCAGGAGACCGTCACGGTTCGGTTCGCAGACGGCGAGCAGGTCGAAGGGACCGTCGTGGGAGGCACAGCAGGTGCCGACGTTGCCGTCGTCCAGGTCGACCGCACCGGTCTCCCCGCGGCGGAACTGGCGCTCGATGACGACCCTGAGGTCGGCCAGATGGCCATAGCGGTGGGGAGCCCGTGGGGCCTCCAGGGCACCGTGACCGCAGGGATCATCTCGGCTGTGGACCAGGCAATCCCGCAGGGCGGGTCGGCTCGGGCCGTGCTGCAGACCGATGCCGCCATCAACCCCGGTAACTCCGGGGGCCCGCTGGTCGATCGTGAAGGCCGGGTCATCGGGATCAACGTCTCCATATTCAGCCTCTCCGGGGCAAATGACGGTGTGGGCTTCGCGGTCCCGATCGACATCGCCCATGACATCGCCGAGCGGGTGGTGGCCGGCGAGGAGATCCAGTCTGCCTATCTCGGTGTGTCCCTCGGCGTCGTCGAGACCGGGCAGGCGGGCGCCCTCGTCGAAGAGGTCACAGCCGGCACCGGCGCGGCTGAGGCCGGTCTCCAGCCCGGGGACCTGGTCATCTCGATCGATGGCGCTCCCGTGCAGAGTGGTGGCGACCTCGCCGCCCAGATCCAGACCCACCAGCCGGGCGACACCGTCGACCTGGAGGTGGTTCGGGATGGGGAGCCAAGCACCATCTCGGTGACGCTGGGCGAGCGTCCGGTGAACCTCGACTGATCCTCGGACTCCTATGGGCAGTGCTCCCTCGATGAGGGGGAGACAGGCTCCTCCCGGTGGGCCCGGCTATCATGGCCGGGCCCACTGTCATGCAGCGGGTGCCCCGGAGACAGCGAAAGCCGGTTGGAATCCGATGCTGTCCCGCAACTGTGAAGCCTCCCCCGGGAGGACGAGCCAGGTCGCCTGAGCTCCAGGGCCACGACGAAAGTCTCGGATGAAGACGGAAGCGTGGGCTCAGGGAAGCCACCGGCCTCTTCATCCTCCGATCGACGGAGGATGTTTCATATGAGAAGGATCACCCTGGTCCTCACCGTGCTCATCGCCTTCGCTTGTGGCGACGGTGGAGCGGGCGCGACCGCAGAAGTCGCCGCGTCCGTCACAACCAGCACGGTCGCTCCCGCCCCGACCACCGCCCCCGACACGACCACCAGTGTCGCCCCGGCGGAGACATTCCCGATAGAGGTGACCACTGCAAACGGACCGGTGACGATCGAGGCGAGGCCCGGGAACATCGTTTCCCTGTCCTCCACCGCGACCGAGATGTTGTTCGCCATCGGGGCCGGTGATCAGGTCGTCGCCGTGGATGAGTTCTCGACCTACCCACCCGAGGCTCCGGTCACCGATCTCTCCGGCTTCACGCCCAATCTGGAGGCGATCGTGGGATACGAGCCCGACATGGTGGTGATCTCGTTCGATCCCGGAGATCTCGTCTCGGGTCTGGAGACGGTTGGGGTGCCTACGTTGCTTCTCCCATCGGCCTCCAGCCTCGACGACTCCTACACCCAGCTCGAGGTCCTGGGGGTGGCCACGGGGCACGGTGACGAGGCTGCGGAGGTCGTGTCACGGATGCAGGCGGACATAGACGAGATCGTGGCCGGCAGCACCGTCCCGGCCGACCTCTCCTTCTACCACGAGGTGGATGCCACCTTGTATTCGCCCACCTCGGGCAGCTTCCTCGGTCAGATCTATGGCCTGCTCGGCCTCACCAACATCGCCGACGAGGCCGACGACGGGAGCGGGTTTCCCCAGCTCTCCTCGGAGTACATCGTCAGCAAGGATCCGGACATCATCTATCTCGGCGACGTCGATTTCGGGGTCACCCCCGAGAGCCTCGGGGAACGACCCGGCTGGGCGGAGATGACCGCGGTCCAGAACGGGGCCATCGTCCCTCTCGACTCCTACCTCGCCTCCAACTGGGGGCCCCAGGTGGTGGAGTTGCTCCGGACCATCGCCGAGTCCGTCACCGCCGTGCCGTCTTCTTGAGTGCGAAGGTGGGCGTCCGCCCGATCGCTCCTGCCCGGATCGGGGCGGGGCGCTGGCTCATCGCGGCGGGGCTCCTCCTGGTCGCGGTCCTCGCCGGATTGCTCGCCGGTTCGGTGTCCCTCGACGCTGTCGATGTGTTCAGGGCCCTGGCCGATCGGCTGCCATTGATCACCGTCGAGCACGGCCTCGACGAGGTGCAGACGCGTCTTCTCTTCGATCTCAGGATGCCCCGCGTGGTGATGGGTGGGCTGGTGGGGGCCGTACTCGCCGTCGCCGGTGCCGGCTATCAGGGGGTCTTCCGGAACCCATTGGCCGATCCCTATCTCCTCGGTGTGGCTGCCGGCGCGGGTCTGGGGGCAACCGCGGTCATCGGCGCCGGGGCGGGGCCGGCCGCGATCCCGATCGTGGCCTTCGTTGGAGGCATGGCGGCCGTAGGCGCCACCTATGTGCTGAGCCGGACGGTCGGTGGCCGGACAACGACGTCGCTGATCTTGGCCGGCGTCGCAGTGGCCGCGTTCGCAACCGCCATCCAGACCTTCCTCCTCCAGCGCAGCTATGAGACGTTGCGCGAGGTGTACTCCTGGATCCTGGGCCGCCTGGTGACGGTTGGGTGGGCCGAGGTGTGGTCGTTGCTCCCCTATGCGTTGGTGGCCAGCTCGGTGCTCGTGGCCCTGCGTCGGCTGCTCGACGTCCTGGGCCTCGGCGACGAGGAGGCGGTGGGCCTGGGAGTGAACGTGAGCGCGGTCCGTCGGCTCGTTGTGATAGCCGCCACCCTGGCCACCGCTGCCGCGGTCAGTGTCAGCGGGCTGATCGGCTTCGTGGGGATCATCGTCCCCCACATCATCCGCATGCTGACTGGGTGGAGTTACCGGGTCATCGTCCCACTGTCGCTGACAGTGGGCGCCACGTTCCTCATCATCGCCGACCTCGGTGCCCGCACCCTGGTGGCGCCGGCCGAGTTGCCTATCGGAGTGGTCACCGCCTTCATCGGCGCTCCATTCTTCTTGCTGGTGCTTCGCTCGACCAAAGGCTCATCGTGATCACGTGGCGTGGGGTCGTGGTGGCGTTCGGCGATGTGACCGTCGTAGGGCCCGTGACCCTCACCGTGGCCGATGGGGAATGGGTCGGCTTGATCGGTCCGAATGGTGCCGGGAAATCGACCCTGCTCAAGACGGCGGTAGGGATCGTGCCCTTTGAGGGAAGGGTGGATCTCGGTGACCGAACCGGGGAGGCGGGCAAGGACATCGCCTGGATGCCGCAACGTCCCCTCCTCCCCGACGAGATGAACGTGGCCAATTACGTCCTCTTGGGCAGGACACCCCATCTCGGCTATCTCGGCTCGGAGAGTGGCCATGACCTGGATTCGGTCCGGAGCGCCATAGAGCGCCTCGAGTTGGCCGAACTCGCCGACCGGCCACTGTCGACGCTTTCAGGAGGCGAGGCTCAGCGGGCTGTGCTGGCACGGGCCCTGGCCCAAGAGGCACCCGTCCTCCTCCTCGACGAGCCGACCTCGGCTCTGGACGTCGGCCACCAGCAACAGGTCATGGAGTTGATCGACCAGCTGCGGCGGGAGGACGGGCTCACGGTGTTGAGCGCCATCCACGATCTCACCTTGGCCGGCCAATACACGGACCGACTGGTGATGATGAACCGCGGCGTGGTGGTGGCCGACGGTTCGGCCCGCGAGGTGCTGACCGAAGAGCGCATCATGGATCATTACGAGGCGCGGGTGCGGGTCACGGAGAGCAGGGAGGATGGCCTCACCGTGACCCCAATGAGGAGGCCACAATGAGGAAGCCACTAGACACACTCCTGGAGGCAACCGCGACCCGACCATGACCGATCCCACCACACCCCCCACCGAGCCTCCCCCTCTCGCCAGGAAACGGCTGCCCTCCCAGGTGCTGGTCAACACCGGTGACGGGAAGGGGAAGTCGACCGCCGCCTTCGGCACCGCCCTGCGGGCCGTGGCCCGGGGATGGAAGGTAGGTGTGGTCCAGTTCCTCAAGTCGGGTGAATGGAAGGTAGGGGAAGAGCGCGTCGGGAGAGAGCTCGGGATGGATTGGTGGGCGCTCGGAGATGGCTTCACATGGGACTCGGATGACATCGGCGAATCGGAGGCGATCGCCCGCGAGGCATGGTCCGGCGCCCGAGCCAGGATCGAGTCCGACCGATATGACTTGCTGATCCTCGACGAGATCACCTATCCGATCAATTGGGGGTGGATCGACCTGGAGGAGGTGTTGGAGGCCATCGACGAGCGCCCGCCCCGGCTCAACCTCATTCTCACCGGCCGCGATGCCCCGGCCGCGCTCGTCGACGCAGCCGACACGGTGACCGAGATGAAGAAGATCAAGCACGTCTTCGACGCAGGAGTCAGCGCCAAGCGGGGTATCGACTACTGAGTCGTCGAGGAGTCGGCGCTCAGCACCTCGATGGCGTCTTCGATCGAGAGCCCCTCACCCTGGACCGTGGCACGGGCGAAGTCGAGGCTCCCCAACGCCGCCTGGGTCGATGCGACCTGAGCCGCGTAGTCGTGCTCCTCCGGCGGCGGCCATACCGCAGCGCGGTTCTCGCTGGCGACCCAGTCGGCCAGCCCGAATAGGCGAGCGGCGATCGTGTCCTCTCCGCCCACGTGGGCGCAAACGGCCAGTCCGGCGACTGCGATCGCCACCCCACGCATGTCTTGCGCCATATTGCAGAGGATCAGGCTCTCGAGGAGCGCAGCCCGGGCCCGGCTCAACTGTTGCTGCCGGAAGGCTGTCTTCCCCATGTGGTAGAGGTATTCGCCCAGGGCCGCCGACGCACCAGCCTTTTCATCCGGTGAGGCCGCCCGGTACCGGTTCTCTTCCACCACCCGCTGCAACTCCGCGGTGGTCGGGTTCGACTGGATCATCGTCTTCATCTCGAAGAGGTTGTTCGAGGCCTCCTCATAGAGGCTGAACCCCTCCAGAACAGTCTTGAACAGCTCGAGGGCATAGTCACGATCGCCGGCCAGCCAGGCCATCGCCCCGAGCCCGGCATCGGCGTGGGCCAGGCCCAGTGAGTCGCCGGCGATGACAAGGAGGTCACGGCCCTCCCGGTAACGGTTGGAGGCCTCGTTGTAGTCACCCTCATCCCGGGCCAAGGCTCCGAGTCGCAACGCCGACCATCCGACGTCGAGGACGCCGGAGTGGTCGAGGAACAGCCGATGGCTCTCCGTCATCTTCTCACGGGCGAGCGCCAGGTCACCCTGCAGACGCGCCATCGTGCCCCAGACTCCGAGGGTCCAGGCCAGCATCCAGTCGTCCCCGACTTCCCGGGTCAGGCTCTCGGCGACGGGAGCCAGCCGTGCTGCCTCCTCGATGTCGTCACGCAGCCAGGCGGTGGCCATGAGCTGGTAGGTCTGTCTTGCCTCGCCCGCCCGGTCACCGAGGTCGCGGTAGATCTCGATCGCCTCGATGAGATGGGAATACGCTTCGTCGAAGGCGAGACGGCGGCTGGCAAGGAGGCCGGCGCCGTTGAGGGCCCGGGCGAGGATCTTGGGATCGACCCCCTCACGGTGGGCCAGCGTGCGTTCCAGCCATTCGGTGCCATCGCTCACCTCGCGCTTGATCACCCAGAACCAGCGCAGTGCCCCGGCCATCGCCATCGCGTCTTCGGCACGGCCCGAGCCATGCAACCACTCCAGGGCGGCCCCCAGGTTGTAACGGTCGAGCTCGAGACGGTCTGCCCACACGTTCTGCTCCAGGTCGTGGATACGTGCATCCCCGTCCTCAGCCATCGCCAGATAGAACTCGGCGTGCCTGTCACGGAGCGCGGCCAACTCGGTCCCTTCGTCGAGGCGCATCCGGGCATAGTGGCTGATCGGCTCGAGAAGCCGATAGCGGATGGGGTCGGCGTCGGAGGCCATGACCAGTGAGGTCTCGACCAGACGCCCGAGCAGATTCATCACGTGCTCCTTGTCCACCAGGCCGCCCGAGCAGACACTCTCGGCCGCTTCCAGGGTGAACCCGCCGTTGAACACCGAGAGACGGGTGAACAGTGTCTTCTCCGCACCTGCCAGGAAATCGAAACTCCAGTCGAGGGTCGTCTCGAGCGTCTGCTGATGTGGTGGCAGGTCGCGGGCGGTCCCGGCCAACAGGGCGAACTGCTGGTCGAGTCGTTCCACGAGCTGGCCCACCGACAAGACCTTGAGACGGGCGGCGGCCAGCTCGATTGCCAGGGGTATCCCATCGAGGCGCCGGCAGACCTCGGCCACGTGCTCGGCGTTGGCCGGACTGAGGGTGAAGTTGGGGCTCACCAGGCGAGCCCTGCTCACGAACAGCCCGACAGAGGGATACTGGGCGACGCCCTCCACCGATCTGACGCCTGGCCCCGGCACTTCGAGCGGGGAGAGCTGAACGAGATGTTCCTCTCGTATCGACAGCCACTCCCGGGTAGTCGCCAGGATCTTGAGCTCCTCGGTCCCCTGCAACAGCTGGTCCGTGAGCTTGGCCACGGCGTCGATTAGGTGCTCACAGCCGTCGAGGATCAGGAGTGAACGAGCCTTCGCCAGCCGGGAGATCAGGGTCTCGGTTATCGATCGAAGTGGGCTCTCGGTGATGTGAAGCTGCCGGGCGACGGCAGAAGCGAGGAGGTTGTCGTCGGGGACCCTCGATACCTCGACGAACCACACGCCATCCTCGAAGCTTGCGGAGAGCTCCTCGGCGACCTTGAGGGCGAGAGTCGTCTTGCCCACGCCTCCGGGGCCGGTGAGTGTCACCAGGCGTGACCCCGCCACGGCCTCGATGACCGCCTCTTTCTCATCCTGCCGGCCGACGAGAGTCAGGTCGCGGATCGGGAGGTTGCCCTTGCTCGAGGTGAGGGTGCGCAGAGGTGGGAAGTCCGCCGGTTGCTCCGGCACGTTGAGCTGGAAGATGTGCTCCTCGTGGGTGAGATCGCGGAGACGATGGGTGCCCAGATCCTCGAGTCGAGTCCCCTCGGGGAGGCCGTATTCGACCAGGCGCGCCGTCGCCTCTGAGACGAGGGTCTGCCCGCCATGCCCTGCGTCCCCGATTCGGGCGGCACGGTGAACGTCGATCCCGACGTAGTCCGAGCCGCCGAGACGTCCTTCCCCGCTGTGGACACCGATCCTGACCCTGACACCTTGGGGTGTGGGCCAATCCTCTTCCGCCAGCCGGCGCTGGATCTCAACGGCGCTGGAGACGGCGTCGAGCGCCGACTGGTAGGCGATGAAGAACCCATCGCCCTCGTTCTTGACTATGTGGCCGCGATGGGTCGCAGCCGCCTCGTGGAGGATCGCGTTATGGCGTTCCAGGACAGGCCGATAGGCATCGCCGAGCTCTTGGAGCATCCTCGTCGAGCCCTCGATGTCGGAGAAGAGAAAGCTGACCGTCCCAACCGGGAGGGCCCGTTGTGTCATCGCAACCCCCAAATTAACAACGGTCGAACTGTTGCCTGCATCGTTATGGGCTCGGTCCGCAACGATGATCAGGAGGCCTTCTCGATCCTCCGGAGAAGAGAAGAGCGGAGCTCGTGGAGAGAGAGATCGAGACCCTCCAGGGCGGCGAGAGCACGATCCGGCGGCTCTCGCGTCGTCAGGGCCAGGGCGATGTGCTCCGCCCCGATATGACGGTGGCCGAGCGCAATGGCCTCCTTGAGAGCCACTTTGAGGGTTTCCTTGGCCGCTCCGGTGAACGGGAGATGCTTGCTGGGCTGCCCTGGCCGGGATCTGTCACCCTCACCGAGGAGGATGGGGTCGAGGCCAACAGAGCGCAGGGCCTCCTCATCGAGTCGGTCGAGCTGGTCACGCAGTGCATCCGTGGTGGGGAGTGTCCCGCCCAACGACCCGGCTCCGGCCGCTGCGACGAGGAGGTGCTCGGTGCCCACGCGTGAATCTCCTCTCAGCACGGCTTCCTCGACTGCGGAGGTGACGATCGCTCGCGCCTCGCTGGTCAAGCGTTCGAACATCGTTATCTCCGGTATTTCTTGTGAACTGCCTGACGAGAAACGCCCAGCGCATCCCCGATCTGCTGCCAGGTCCAACCCTCGATCCTCGCCGAGCGGACGTGGGTCTCTTCCAGTCTGTCGGCCAGCCGCCTCAGCAACACCACCGCCTGCAGCCCCCGGGCCGGGTCGTCGGTGTCGGCTCCGGCATACAGTCCCATGGTCATCATGTCACCTTAGGTTGACAAGTCGTTCCTGTCAACCTGCGTTGACGACAGAGGCCGGCGGGCGAGGGGGCAACGATCAGGGTCGTCGGACGGCGGCCAGTCGGAACAGGGCGCGGGCTCCCTCACCGAGTGGCTCGAAACGGGTGTCTTCGGTTTGGCCCCGCAACCACCGGATATAGATCTGCTGGAGGACCACTCCCAGCTTCCAGGTGCCGAAGACCACGTACCAGTCAATGTCGGTGAGGTCACGGCCGGACAGGTCGCCGTAACGATCGAGGGTCTCCCTTCGACCCATCCACCCCGGTGCTGTGGTGGGCATCGGGGCCAGCGCGGACCTCTCTTCGTCTTCCTCGTACCACGATGCCATGAGGGTCCCGACATCGGCGAGAGGGTCGCCACGAGTCGCCATGTCCCAGTCGTAGACGGCGACACAAAGCCCGGGATCCTCGGTAGAGACCGCCATGTTGTCCAGCCGCCAATCGTTGTGGAGGAGGGTGGGCGCGCCTGAGACGGGCAGGTTGGAGCGAAGCCAGCCGCCGACCTCGTCTGCCACGGCGTTGTGCTCGTGTCGAGACCGCTCCCATCTCCCCCACCAACCATCCACCTGTCGCTGGAGGAAGCCATCAGGGCGCCCGAGGGCCTCCAGACCCGACTCGATGGCATCTACTGCATGAAGCTCGACCAGGGTGTCGATCACGACTTCGGACAGTTTGCGGTTCGCCTCCGGGTCCTCGCCGCCACCGAATCGCTCCGGCACCCGGTCCCGAATGACCACACCGGGCTTGCGCTCCATCACGAAGAACTGGGCTCCAATGACTCCGGGGTCCTCACATAGGGCCAGGGCACGAGGTGCCTTGTCGAAGGTCTGCCACAACCTGGACAGCACCATGTGCTCTCGGGTCATGTCGTGAGCGCTTGCGGCCACCGGGCCCAACGGCGGCCGTCTCAGAACCAGCGACTCACCGCCGGGGAACTCGAGGAGATACGTGAGGTTGGCCTTGCCCCCGGCGAATTGCCTCACCGTGGGCGAACCCTGGGGGAGATCGGGTTTGGTGGCGAACCAGCGGGTCAGGCTCTGGAGGTCGAATCGCTCGTCACTGCGGACCTCGATCAGGTCTTCCACCATCGGAAGGGTATCGGCGCATGTCTAGCCTCACTCCGCACCGATGCCGATGAAGACCGCTTTTCAGATCTGCTCCCAACTCACCGAGGCGTACGCCGACCTTTCACCGATTGCGGCGACCTTCGCCGGGGTGCCGGGTCGCGACCACATGTGGGATGACCTCTCCCCGGATGGCGAGGCGGCAAAGGCCGAGTTCTACGCAGCTGGGATCGCCGAGCTCGAGCCGCATCGGGACGACCCCGATCCGGTGCAGGCGTCCGCTGCCAGAGTGGTCAGCTCCCACCTCTCGTCGGTGCTACGCCGCTACGAGATGGGGCACTGGAAGCGTGACCTGAATCACATCGATTGCCCGTTTCAGAGTGCCCGCGACACATTCGACGTCCTGCCCAAGGAGGGCGCGGCGGCATGGGAGGCGATCGTCGCCCGTCTCGGATCGTGGGATGGCCTCTTGGAGGGTTACAGAGCGAGCCTTCAGGTGGGGCTGGACGAGGGCGACGTGGTGGCGCGGCGGCAGGTGGTCACTCTCGTGGACCAGGTGCGGGCCGTGGCCGAAGGCTCGCGGTTCACCGATTTGGCGTCCCGGGCCGCCGCCACGGGCGGGAACGAGGACTTGGTGATCGGGGCAGTGGCCGTGGCCAGGGCCGCCTCGGCACGATTCGCCGACTGGCTGGAGGCTGATTATCTGCCCCGCACCATCCCGGTCGACGCCTGCGGGCGGGACCGGTATCTGACCGATGCCGAGTACTACCTCGGAATGGATCTCGACGTGGACGAGGCCTACGAGTGGGGCTGGTCCGAGGTGCATCGCCTCCTCGACGAGATGAGGGCGACGGCCAAGGAGATCGACTCTGAAATGGGCATCGAGGCGGTTATCCATATGCTTGACACCGATCCCGCCCGATCATCACCCGATCACGAGGCTTTCGCCCAGTTCGTGCGGTCGATCCAGGAAGAAGCCGTAGATCAGCTGGACGGCGACGCCTTCGACGTGCCTGCGGAGATCCGGGAGGTGACGGTCAATCTGGCCCCACCGGGAGGCAGCCTCGGCGCCTGGTACCACGGGCCGTCGGAGGACCTGACCCGGCCCGGCTCGATCTGGTACGCGCTCGGAGGGCGTCCCCGGATCCCCTACTGGCAGGAGGTGGCCACCGCCTATCACGAAGGCTTCCCGGGACATCATCTCCAGGTGGGGATGGCGGTGCTCCAGCGCGAGGACCTCTCCAGATTCCACCGACTTTTCGTCTGGTATCCCGGATCGGGTGAGGGCTGGGCCCTCTATGCGGAGAGGCTGATGGACGACCTCGGCTATTTCGAGAACCCCGACTACCGGCTCGGGCTCCTGGCCAGCCAGCTGTTTCGCTCGACGAGGGTGGTGGTCGATATCGGCGCCCATCTCGAGAAGCGGATCCCCGACGATGCCCCGCTACATGCGGGCGAGACATGGGATCACGACATCGCAGTCGACTACATGATCGAGGTCGGGCTCCAGGCTCCCGACGTCGCCGAATCTGAGGTCCTGAGGTATCTAGGGATCCCGGGCCAGGCCATCTCCTACAAGGTGGGAGAGAGGGAGATCCTCGACATCCGGAATGAAGCGATGGCACAGGCCGATTTCGATCCCAAGGGGTTCCACCGCAGGTTGTTGGAGGCGGGGGCCATCCGTCTCGACCAGTTGCGGGATCGGATGCGGTGATCGTCAGCAGCCGTTGGCCACCAGCGTCGGGTTGGGGTTGATGGCCACGCCGTCGCGGTACATCCCGAAATGGAGATGAGGGGTTGTGCCGGCCGCGTTACCCGAGTTGCCCACGTAGCCGATCACGTCGCCGGCGCCGACCTCCCCCTTCTTGCCCGCGCCGTCGAGATGAGAGCCGAGGTACTTGATCCCGTCACTGCCGTACAGGTTGAACTGGAGCCCTCCGACGGTGCCCTGGATCAGTTCGACGGTGCCGGAGACGGGAGCCAGGACCGGCGAGCCCTTGGGGGAGAAGATGTCGTTCCCCTCGTGGAAGCGCCCGCCACCGCGAGGGAAGCCCCAGTCGTTGAAGTAGCTGCCGTCTTCGATGGGGCACACCCACCCCGACCCACCCGGGACTTTCAGTGTCTGCCCCGATCGGATGAAGTTCACATCGGACAGCCCGTTCATGTCGGCGATGGTGGAGATGTTGGTGCCGAATCGGGCTGCGATGTCACCGAGGCGATCACCCGATGCCACCACGTAGGTGCCCGTCCCCCCACTGCCTGACCCGACAAATGCCGGGCCGTCGAGGAAGAGACGGGTCCCCGTGTAGACCTTCCCGTTGACGAGGCCGTTGGCCGCGGCGATCTGATCGGGGGAGACACCCGAGTACTTGCCGGCGATGACGTCGAGGGTCTCGCCCCTCTGAACCACGTGATAGCGGCCCGACCTCCCCGAGGATCCGTCGCCTTCACCGCCCTGGGCGGTGCCGGGCCCCGGTGATTTCTTGCGCGTGGCGGGGATCAGCAGCTCCTGACCTGGTCGGATCAGGTCCGGGTTGGTGAGGTCGTTGGCGGCGGCGATGTCCCCGGCGCTGGATCCATAGACGCCGGCGATGCGGTACAGCGATTCACCTTGGGTCACGACGTGGACCTGATCGAGCGAACCGTCTTCGCCGGGTATCAGCAGCACATCGCCGGGGTGGATAAGGTCGGGATTGGATAGCTCGTTGAACTCGACGAGGTCCGAGACCGAAACCCCGTGATCACGTGCGATCTCGCTGACCGTGTCCCCGCGCTGCACGGTGTACTCCAACGAAAAGAGAGCAACAGTCAGCGCGATAACCGTGCCAACGAAAAGGGCGCGGGCGCGTCTTTTGACTGGCATGAAGGTCCAACTCCTTCAAGCCCCTGTTTCCGTCCGCGTGCTCACCCTAACCGGAGATCGCGAAATTGCCACTTAAACGTGCTGACGGGACTGGGACACCCGCAGACCCGGTTTGCCGGCGAGAAGACGAAGCTGGCCGCAGGCAGCATCGATGTTCCGCCCCCGCGTGTCACGGACCGTGACATTGACGCCGCGGCGGGCCAGCTCACGGCTGAAGGCGTGGATCGCAGCCTCGCTCGAGGCTTTCTCACTGGTCAGAGGGGTTGGGTTGAGGGCGATGAGGTTGACGTGGGCCCGAAGACGACGTGCGATCTCAGCCAGCTTGACCGCCTGTTCCTGGCTGTCGTTGACCGAGTCCATCATCGTCCATTCGATCGAGATGCGGCGCCGCTTCTTCTCGAAGTAGGCGGAAGCAGCAGCCTCGAGCTCCTGCAGCGGGTACCGGCGGTTGATGGGGACCAGACTGCTCCGCAACTCGTCGTCGGCCGCATGGAGGCTGATGGCCAGCGAGACCGGCCAGGGCTCTTCGGCGAGTCGTCTGATCCCGGGCACGAGACCGACGGTCGAAACCGTGATCGACCTCGCCGACATGCCCATCACCTCGACGATCCGGCGAATGGCCTCCCGGACCCGGTCGTAGTTGGCCAGTGGCTCTCCCATCCCCATGAACACCACATTGCTGAGATGGGACACCGTGCCCGGCATCCCGACCTGGCGGAGGAACGCCCGGGCGTAGGCGACCTGGGCCACGATCTCACCGGCCTCGAGGTGCCGCTCGAAGCCGAACTGCCCAGTGGCACAGAAGGTGCAGCCCAGAGCACAGCCCGCTTGGCTCGAGATGCACAGCGTGGCGCGGCGGGGGTACCCCATCAGCACCGACTCGATGGCGGCACCGTCCGGGGCCCGGAACAGCCACTTGCGGGTAGTGCCCCCGTCGGCGGACCTCTCCATTTCGACATCGAACGGCCAGAGATCGGACAACCGCTCCCTGACGGCGGCCGGGAGATTCGTCATGTTCTGGCTGCTCAGGACGGGTGTCTCGTACAACCAGCGTCGCAACTGGTCGATGCGATAGGAGGGCTCACCGTCGAGGAGGCCGGAAAGGTCCTCCGGCTGGTGCAGATAGGGCACCTTCAGGCCAAAGAGCGGGCCTGTTCGATCCAGGCCCTCGCCCTGGCGCCGCTCACACCGGCGGCCTCTGCGATCTTGTCGGGCGTCGCCGATGCCAGCTTCGCGACGTCGCCGATGCCTGCGCCCTTGAGGCGCCCGGCGAACACAGGGCCGATCCCGTCGATGGCGTCGATGCTCGCGGGCTCAGGTCCTGCCGGTGTTACTCGCAGGACCGGAGGCTCAGGCTCGCGAGAGGCTGCCACAGAGATGAACCGGTCACGCATCGCCCAGATCACGGCAGCGGCTGCGCCAACGATGCCTACCACCTTGGCCAGGGTCTTCATGGTGCGGGAATCGTACCCAACATAGGCAAGATCTACCCTGGCTCCCCTCATGAAGGTGGACTTCTACTACCCGCCGAGCCCTCCTGAGCACGCCGGAGCTGCGGCGGTCGCGGCCATGGAAATGGGTTACGACGGGTTCTTCACCGCCGAAACACAACACGACCCGTTCTTGCCGCTCGCCCTGGCCGCGGTCGCCCAGCCGGGCCTGGATCTGGGCACCGCCATCGCCGTCGCCTTCCCGCGTTCGCCGATGGTGATGGCGATGACCGCCTGGGACCTGGCGCGCATGTCCGGCGGCCGATTCCTGCTCGGTCTGGGAACACAGGTGAGGGCCCACATCGTTCGCCGCTTTTCCTCCACCTGGGACCGGCCGGCGCCCCGGCTTCGGGAGTACATACAGGCCCTTCGCTCGATCTGGGCGTCGTTCCAGGACTCGGCTCCCCTGTCCTTCGAGGGCGAGTTCTATCGGTTCTCGCTGATCACGCCCTTCTTCAACCCGGGCCCGATCCGCCATCCCGACGTTCCGGTCTACATCGCCGGTGTCGGACCCCATCTGAGCCGGCTGGCCGGCGAGCTCTGTCAGGGCTTCCACGTCCATCCGTTCCATACCACCCGATATCTGGATCGGGTGGTGATGCCGGCGATCGGCAGAGGAGCCGCCGCTGCGGGGCGGACAATCGAAGACGTGGAACTGGCGACCACGGTCTTCGTGATGACAGGGGAGACCGAGGCAGAGGTCGAGCAGGCGATGGACCCGGTGAGACAGCAGATCGCCTTCTACGCTTCCACCCCTTCCTACCTGCCCGTTCTCGAGGCCGAAGGGTGGGATTTCGGCGGTGAGCTGAATGCCATGTCGAAACGGGGCCAGTGGCTGGAGATGGCAGCCCTGGTGCCCGACGAGGCAGTCCTGACCGTCGGTGTGGCTGCCCCGATCGATGGGCTCGCCGATGCGATCAGTGATCGGTACGGCGACCGGGTGCAACGGATCGGCTTCTACACGATCGGGCCCACCCTCCATGCGGATCCCGACGCTCTTCGTCAGGTGATCGCCGGCCTCAAGCGCTAGCCGGGCAGGATGACCGCGCGAGTCGTGTCGACTCGGGGGTCGGCGGCGGCGGCGACATCGGGGGGGTCGATCGCGATAACCGAGACGGGCCCCCAATCGGATTGGGGCCCGGCGACCTCGTCGATCGAGTGACCTCTTCTGCGAAGTTCGCTCAGCGTGGCATGGGGCACTCCGGGTTCGATCTGAAGCCGCGCCTCCGAGAATGGGCCGAAGTCGGCGACGGTCCACCGAGGGGCGCGCTGAGCGGCCTCGACGTCGACGCCGGCCAAAACGACGCGTGCCGCCACCTGGGCCACGATCTGCGGCTGCAGAGCCGCCCCCCTGGTGCCGAGTACGAGCCTGGTCATCGCCTCGTCGGTCCAGATGGTGGGGGAGAGGGTGTGTCTCGGGCGCTTGCCGGGTTTGATTTCGTTGGGATGACCCGGGGTGGTGGTGAATCCGCTGCCACGGTTGTGGAGCAGGAATCCGCTGCGGCGGGCCCCAAAGTGGGATCCCGGACCGGCGAAGTTCGATTGGATGATCGAAACCGCCATCCCCTCGTTGTCCACGACACAGAGATAGGCGGTGCTCGAGGGGGCGCCCGTTCTCGGCCAGATACCGGTGCGGGCACGGTCGATGGTGGCCGCGGCCCGACGCAGCCGGTCCGGGTCGAGGAGCAAGTGTGCCGGCAGAGGGGCATCGTCGGCGTCCGCCACCAGGTCGTCTCTCTCCCACGCCACCGAACGGAACGCCTCGATCAGGAAGTGCCACCAGTCGGGGTGACCCGGGTCATCCGGAGGCGACATCATCTCGAAGACGGCCAGTGTCGCCAGGCCGAGGTATCCCTGGGAGTTGGGGGGAATAGTCCACGCCGTCAGCCCACCGACACGACAGGAGATCGGGTTGACCCACTCGGCGTGTTCGCCGGCCAGATCCTCGATCGTGATGACCCCTCCGAGCTCCTCGACGATGTCCTCTGCCGGTGTGCCCTGATAGAAGGCCGCCCTGCCCCCGTCGGCTATGGCTTCCAGCGTTCCCGCCAGCGCCGGCCTCCTGATCCGGTCCCCCCGGCCTACCACCCGCCCCTCCGGGTAGAGCTCTCTCACGGCCGGATGGCGTGCGTAGACATCGGCCTCCTGGCCGAATCTCTCTGCCTGCTCCGTGCTCACTTCGAAGCCGTCGGTGCCGTGGGAGATGGCGGGGGCCAGGCAGTCCGCCAGGGGCAGGCGGCCAAGCTCCTGTGACAGGATCGCCCAGCCGTCGACGCAGCCAGGCACGGTGACAGAGAGTGGGTCGTCTCGCCCGATCGTCCCCGAAGCCGAGTCGCGCATCTTGGCCGCCGTTGCCCCGGAGCCCGCACGACCGGAGGCATTGAGTGCTCGGGGCGCATCCCATCCGGGACGATGGACCAGGGCGAACAGGTCGCCGCCTATCCCACAGGTCTCCGGTGCAACCATCCCCTGCACGGCGGTGGCAGCGATGGCGGCATCGACCGCGTTCCCGCCTGCTCCCAGGACGAACGCGGCGGCGTCTGTGGAGAGATGATGCGGGGTTGCGACGGCGCCGTTCAGGAGGATTTGAGGTCGGGGAGGACTCGGTTCAGGGCGTCGAGCACGGCACGCACCACGGCTCTCGACTCCTCGTCCTCGACGTAGGCGCACCCGATCAGATGACGCTCGGTCGCTTCGGTGACCACCACCACCTGTGCCACCGCAACCTTTCGTCCACCCAGTGCGGGGATGTCCATCGACGACACCGCGAGGGCGGTGTCACGGTGTATGGCCTGTCGGATGGCGTCCAGGGTCGCCTCGGCTATCTGCCGGGGGCGGGTGGACATGGCGGCTGCTCCTTTGGCCATTCCGGTGAAGACCTCGTTCTGCCAGCGAAGGCTGACGGAGACCTCGGCCCGGGAGCCGTCGAGAACCTCGCCGACGTCGATGAGAGCGGGGCGAAAGCCCGTTTCCAGGTCCGAGTCCGCCAGCTGGACCACCGATACCACCCTACGGTCGATCTCCTCGCCGAAAAGCGCCTGGCTGAGCGTCTGCACGTCCCGAACCACCTGCTTGGCGGGCTTGTTGCGCCGGGCGAGGACGTGGATTTCTTCGATGTGCCCGTTGCCGGCGACGATCCTGGCGGCCTCCACGCCGTCGATCCGGCTGATTTTCTCCTGGAGGGCGAGCAGGTCCATGACTGTCAGCGTACAGTTCGATGCCCCGATGGTCAGCCATAACCTGCCATTTCCTCTTGTTCAGGGTTGAGCGAGGCTCTAGATTTGCCTTGGCTGGAAGGCAAACAACGGGCAGCGTGGGGCAGCCGAGGTCTTTGACCCCGTCTGTCCGGCCTATGGCGGGCGAAGTCAGGGGCCTTTGACATGTGAAAAGGTTCCCCGTCAGGTTTCTTGCCGGGGAAAAAGAGGTGAGACCGGCGTCAGACGTCGGCCTTGGTACTGGACGCCCATCGATCCAAAAAGCGGAGCGGATCGTCAACACCGGCACACAACGTCGGTGGAATAACGGCACCAAACAGGTGAGCGCCCATGATGAAGGCATATCTGGCCCGTAATCTCCACCGTGTCGCGAGCCTGGAGTCAGTGCTCGCCGGCACCCGGATCGGCTGATGGACGGCGCCGGCTCACCAAAGACGGTCACGAACATGTCAGTTGAAGGGGCTCATGAGGCTAGGTAGGACAAGACCGTTGCGGGGATGGTTCGGACGTCTCCGGCCCACCGTGCAGCGCAGGCTGCGCAT
>JBMDXS010000068.1:0-1987 GCA_048595045.1 Acidimicrobiia bacterium | reverse complement strand
AGTCCGCCGACGAACTAATCGTGCCCCGCTCGATGCTCTGGCCGGTGGTCGGGTTCGTGCAGTTGCTGTCGGGGGCAGTTCTCCTGTTCGCGATCGCCTGGTATTTGCTCGTCATCTTCGGGCCGGGCCAGCTGCCGGTGGCCACCCTTGACGTTCCCTATCTGGGACCGGTTCCGACGCCCCTCCTCCTCATCACTGGCGCGCTCGTCTTGAGCCTTCTCTTCGGTTTCGTGCTCAACCTCCATGCGAGATGGATCGGCCGGCGGGCAGGGCAAGAGGGAGCGGCGCGGGTGGGAGAGGCGGTGTCCCGGTCGATAACCACCGGCGGCTTCGCCGGGCTCGATGCGGTGGAGGCGGCTCGTCGTCAGCTTGCCTCATTAGCCGCTTAGCAGGTCAGGTGGGCGTGTCCGCTACCGGCTGGACAGCTCGCTCGCCCTGTCTGTGTTGACGGACCTCGACCCTCACCCTATACTTAACTTTGAAGTTAACTATGGAGATCCGTGCAGAGACCGGACTGGATGCCGTGTTCGAGGCGCTCGCCAACCCACACCGGCGGGCTGTTATTCACGCTCTCAGTCTGCGACCGCACTCGATCAGCCAGTTGGCCTCGATGCAAGGGCTCTCGCTGCCTGCCATCCACAAGCACATCCGGGTGCTCGAGGATGCGGGGATGGTGATCCGCAAGAAAGCGGGACGTACCAACTTCCTCGCCCTCAGCAGAACACCACTCCGCGACCTGCAGGAGTGGGTGGGAGCATTCAACCCTTACTGGGGTGACGACAAGGAGAGCCTGGAGAACTACGCCCGCCATTTCGGCGGACGCGATGCCGAAAAGGAGGCACGACCATGAAGAAGTTCGTATTTCTCTATCAGGGGCTCTGGGAGCCGGGGAACAAGGAGATGATGGACGGCTGGACCAACTGGATGGCCGAGATCGGCGACAGCCTCGTCGATAGCGGGAATCCCTTCGGGCAGGGCCGTGAAGTGACCACCACCGGATCGAGAGACCTTCCGCTCGGACCGGAATCGACCACCGGCTACAGCATCGTCGAGGCAGACACCCTGGACGACGCCGAGAAGCTCCTGGCCAACTGCCCGATCGTGACCAGTGTCGAGATCTACGAAGCGATGTCCATGTAGACCGGATCCACTCTCTGGTGGATTCCTACTCCGACAGGAGCACTGGAGCTATGTGGGCTTGGACGAGAGGGGGCTCCCCCTGGTAGCGCTCCACCTCGACCAGGCAGGTCTGGGCGGTGGGGCCCTGAGCCAGTCTGGAGGTGCCGACGTCCCGGGTGAGGACGTTGGGGTTTCCCACACGGCATAGACCTCCCGGTTCGAGCGGGTCCCACCAGGCCCCGGTGGGCAGCGGAACCACCCCCGGCATCAGGTCCTCTCGGATCGCGACCGATGCGAGGCAGGATCCCCGCTCGTTGAACACCCGGACCAGATCCCCGGTGACAAGACCGCGGTGGTGGGCATCGTCGGGGGCGATTCCTAGTCGCTCCCTACCGTCGACCTTCCCGTTGAGACTGGTCTCGCCGTGATCCCATTGCGAGTGAAGACGAGTCTTGGGTTGGTTCGAGATCAAATGGAGCGGATAGGGGCCGGCATTGCCCAGCCATTCGTAAGGCTCCAGCCAGGTGGGGTGGGGAGGGCAGTCGTCGTAGCCGAATCCTTCGATGGTGGCCGAGTACAGCTCGATCTTTCCCGACGGGGTGGCCAGGGGTGCGCCTCCAGGGTCGTTCCGGAACGCCATCAGCTGTGAGGGCGATGGAGGGATCCACTCCTCAGGGATCTGGAAGTGCCCCGCCTCCTTGAGCTGGTCCAAGCTGGGATAGTCGGGGTGGTGGGCCCGGAAGCGGGCGTATATGTGCTCGATCCATTGTTCGACGGTTCTCCCTTGGGTGAACTGCTCTCCGACACCGAGCCGGTCGGCCAGGTCGGAGAAAATCCGATAGTCATTCCTGGCTTCGCCAACCGGCTC
>JBMDXS010000067.1:0-3430 GCA_048595045.1 Acidimicrobiia bacterium | reverse complement strand
GGTCACCCACCAGTCCATTCCCAACGGGTTCAAGATGCCGGACGAGGCCTGGCGCTGGGATCCGGCGCAGAGCCCGCTGGGGTCGATGACCTCTCTCGGGGTACACAAGATCGACACCATCAACTATCTGGTTGGGCCGGTGCGAAGCGTCTTCTGCTTCACCAGACCTGGGCGGTTCAAGCCGATCGACGAGGCCACGGTCCTGGCGATGGAGCTGGAGAGCGGCGCACTGGCCACCCTCACCACTTCGTTCTTCACCCCGGTGATGAACGACACCGCGGTGTTCGGCACCGACGGCGCCGCCTTCAGCAGTGAGGGAGGGGCGGTCCTGAAGCTGATGGGCCGGAATGATCCGGCGCCCGCCGAGGTCGAGTTGGAGCAGATCGATCCCCTGGTCGATCAGATGACTGCCTTCGCCGCCGCGGTGCGCGGTGAGGCCCCGGTCGAGGTCGACGGTGAGGCTGGTCTGGCAGTGATCGCGGTGATGGAGGCCGCGGTGGAGTCCGCCGCCACCGGTCGAGCGGTCGAGGTGGCTTCGGTCATGTCAGAGGTGTGAAGGGAGCCGCCATGGAGTACGCCGAGATCGTCTACGAGAAGCGTCACGATGCCGCCTGGATCGGGATCAACCGGCCCGAGGTGCGAAACGCCTTCCGGGAGCAGACCCTCGACGAGCTGGCCCATGCCCTGCGATCCACGAGGCAGGATCCGACCATCGTCGCCGCCGTGGTCTACGGGGTGGGCGGGCACTTCTCGGCCGGTGGCGACTTTCACGCCATGATGAAGCTGAACAAGGCCAACTCCTACATGTGGAACGACCGCATGCTCGAGGTGGCGATGACCTGTCGCAATTTGCCCATCCCGGTCATCGCCATGGTCGAAGGGGCCTGTGTCGGCGGGGGCCATGAGCTCATGTTGTGGTGTGATCTGGTTATCACCGCCGACGACGCCACCTTCGGCCAGACCGGCGCCCGGGTCGGGGCGTGCCCCACGGTGGGGGCGACCCAGTACATCGCCAAGCTGATCGGGGAGCGCAGGGCCAAGGAGATGATCTTCTTGTGCAAGCGGTACACCGGGGCGGAGGCGGCCCGGATCGGTCTCGCCAACGAGGCGCTCCCGGCCGCGGAGCTGAAGGGCAGGGTGGAGGAGATCGTCCAGCAGATGAAGGGTTACTCGTCCCAGACCCTGCGGGCGACCAAGGTCTCGCTCAACTTCGACTCCGACGCCTTGTATCCCTCCTGGCAGCATGGGATGGAGCTCTTGGCCAACATCTGGGGCTCGGAGGAGAGCCTGGAGGGGATGAACGCCTTCCTGGAGAAGCGCCCCGCCGACTTCCATCAGTTCCGGGAGCGGAACAAGGCCGCGCTGGACACGTACATCGACGACTTCGAGCAGGGTCGTAACCAGAGCGAGGCATCGCAGGCCGCCCGGTCATGACCGCCGAGGGCGCCCTGACCGGTCTCAGGGTGATCGACCTCTCCCGGGTGCTCGCCGGGCCTTTGTGCACCCAGACACTCGGTGACCTTGGCGCCGAGGTGATCAAAGTGGAGCGACCGGGTGAGGGTGACGACACCCGCAACTGGGGGCCTCCATATGCCGGGCCTCTGTCCGCCTACTTCGTCGGGGTGAACCGCAACAAGCGAAGTGTCACGCTCGATCTCTCCCGAGATGAGGGAAGGGCCGTGCTCGATCGGATGATGCGTGGCGGCGACGTGCTGGTCGACAACTTCAGGCAGGGGACACTGGATCGGTGGGGGTTCGACGACTCGTGGTTCGAGGTGAACGCTCCGGGGATGATTCGCTGCTCGATCACGGGTTACGGCTCGAGCGGGCCCAAGGCGGCGACACCAGGCTACGACTTCATCCTCCAGGCCGAGACCGGTCTGATGGCCATCACCGGAGAAATCGACGGCTCGCCCATGAAACTGGGGGTGGCCATCGTCGACATCTGCGCCGGGATGCAGGCCGCCATAACCATCCTCGCTGCCCTCGAGGCTCGCCGACGCACCGGGAAGGGCCAACGCTGCGATGTGAACCTCCACGACACCGGTGTCCACATCCTGGCCAATGTGGCGGCGAACCATCTGGTGTCAGGCGAGGAGCCGGGACGGTACGGGAACGGCCACCCCAACATCGTCCCCTATCGCACTTACACCGCAGCCGATGGCGATCTGGCCCTGGCGGTGGGCAACGACCGTCAATTCCAGGTCTTGGCCGGGGTGGTGGGTCATCCGGAGTGGGCAGATGATCCTCGGTTCGCCACCAACCCGGAGCGGGTCCGTCACCGGGAGGTGGTGGATCAGATGGTGGGTGAGGTCATCATTGGCAAGACCCGGGCCGGGTGGATCGAGATCTTCGAAGAGGCCGGCATCCCGGCCGGGCCGATCAACCGGGTCTCGGAGGCTCTGTCCAGCCCGCAGACGATCGCTCGGGAGATGGTCCTCGATAGGGATCACCCCGTGACGGGGAGGTTGCGGACCCTCGGTCTCCCCATCGAGATGTCGGCCACACCGCCCTCGATCCGATTGGAGCCACCAACCCTGGGGGCGGATACCGATGCGGTGCTGGGGGAGCTGGGTTATTCGGAAGCAGAGATAGCCGGGTTGCGGGCAGCAGGGGTGGTGTAGGCGGTCGGGATAGGGTTGGCCACTGCCAACCTGAGAAGTAGAGATGTTCGACGATGCAGTCCTGCATGCCACATTGAAACGTCACTGGGAGCACGCCGGGAAGGACGAGGACATCGCTCACGAGATCTATCACGACGACGCCGTCCTCGAGTTCCCGCAATCAGGCGAGAGATTCGAAGGTGTCGAGAACTTCAGAGAATGGCGGCGCCAGTACCCGGCCAAGCTCGACTTCAAGATACGGAGGGTGATTCACGGCGGGGACCTGGTCGTCGCCGAGAACCTCATTCGATACGACGACGGACCGTGGATGTTCGCAGTGAACATCATGGAGTTTCGCGGGGAGCACGTGGCGCGGGAGCGGATCTACATCATGGACGGATGGGAGGCCGCGGAATGGCGGGCTCCTTGGCGCTCGGCCACGCCCGCCGATCCTCCCTTCGCCTGATCTGCCGTCGAGATCGGGGCTCTGGTCGCTTCGTAGCGTTCGGAAATGCCCGGGTTGCTGTCGTCGACGATGCGGCACCGATCGGCAGCTCCCTGGTCAGTTTGAACTCGGCGGATAGCGATCGAGAAAAAACCACCGATTCCGGCCACCGGGGGGTGTTTTCTGTCTTGGCCGGGTTGTACGATACGAACATATGTTCGATACGGAGATGCCCTTCGATCTGCTTCCCACGGATCAGGTCCGATGTGAACCGGTGAGCGATGATCTGATCTCTGATCTGGGCTGGCTGCCCCCGGGGGTGATGCTCTCTTCGGCTTTGGCCTCGGTGGACCGGTCCCGTCTCTCCGGTCATGACCGAGTC
>JBMDXS010000066.1:0-15276 GCA_048595045.1 Acidimicrobiia bacterium | reverse complement strand
GTCGCCAACTTCATCCCATACGACTTCCGCTGGCCGACCTGGGAGCGAGTGCGGGACACCTACTGGAATCGGGAGGGCCCTCCGATCTCAGGGAAGGTGTTCGGTGTGGGCTGGGCCCCCAACTTCGGGTACCTGTCCAAGCTGTTCGACAAGTAATGGCGAACCCGGTATCCGATCAACCCGATGGGGACAGCCAGCAGCGAGGGCAGGGCTCGACGTTGGCCGGCTTCTCCAGGGGCGCCGTCGTCCCGAGATCGCTGAATGTGAGCCGATAGCTCCAGGATGAGGCCCCACCCCAGGTTGCATGGATCTCATCGATGGTCCCGTCTGCAAGCACGCTGACGGTCACGTCGATCAGAGAGGCCGGGTTGCTTGCGTCGTCGTGGGCGACATTGCCGTAGGGCAGCACCCGGATCGTCTCGCCTTCCTTCACTCCGCTCTCCCTGGCCAGGGCCCCGGCAGGCACCTTTCCGTGATAGAGGGTGGAGCCGTCCTCGCTCTGACTCGTCGTGAGCTCGATCATCTCCGCGGTGATCCGTCGCATGCTCTCGCCTCCGACATCCTCGGTGACCGCGGCCAGGTACTCGGCCGGCGTGGTGCCCGAGTCGGGGTCGACGCTGTCGGGTGAACCGAGCTCGATCCAGCTATCTGTGACCTCGGGATTTGGCCCGTACATGATCCCGTCGACGACCAGGAGATCGCCGCGCCCGACTCGGGACGGGTCGTCACCGCTGATCGCGAGATCCGTCCCATTCCAGCGAAGGGTCTTGCTAACCCATGGGGCTCCGTTCTCGGTGATCTCGATGTGGACCGTGCCCGAGCTCTCCGCTGCTTGGGCACTGACGCTGGCGGCCTGCTCCATCGCTGCCGCGGGCGAGACGGTCAGCGGCCCCAAAGGAGAACCGACTGCTATCAGCGTCACCGCCGCGGCGACAAAGGCGGTGGTGGCCGCGGGGATCCCGATCACGAGTCGAAGACGCGACCGATCCCTCGTCACGTCGACGCTGGAGGTGAGCTGGCTGGCCCACTCATCGAAGTCCGGCCGGCGCCGTGGATTGGCTCGTCGTAGTGCCTCGATGGTGTCGCTCTGACTCATGGCTGCGCCTTTCTCATCTCACCAAGGGACCTCATTGATGAAAGATCGACCCCTTCAAGGTTGAGCTCGCCGGAGCCGGAGGTCGTTTGCGCTCCGCTTCCCGATTCGAAAGCATCACGAAACCGGGCACGAGCGCGGTGGAGACGGCCCCGGGCCGTCACCTCATGACACCCGAGCACCTCTGCGAGCTCGCCGGGTCGCAGACCCTCCCACTCGACCAGGAGAAGGACCTCTCGATCTCGCTCGGAGAGCATGCCCAGCGCCTCGTGGACCAAGGCGTCCTCGGTTGTCATCGCGTCTGACCGTGGGTCGTCGACGGTACGGTCCCTCGAAATTCGGTCCTGGAGGGCGTCCCGTCGCCGGGTCGATCGCCTCGCGTTGGCCGTGACCCGTCGGGCGGTGGCGTAGAGCCAAGCCCGGGCTCCGTCCCCCGGTGGGATCAGCTCGAGCCTTCGCCAGGCGACGAGGAACACCTCGGCAACCGCGTCCTCGGCGTCGGCCCTCGACCGACTTCGCCAGCTGCAATAGGAAGCGACGTCGACTCTGTGAGCCTCGAACAGCGCATCGAAGCGCTGGCGCCGGAGAGCGTTGTCACTCATCAATTGATCAGGTGTCCGGGAGCGTCGAATTCGTTTGAGAACGAGGTGAGGAGGTTGTCCGGATCCAAGCACACACCCTAAGCCGCGCAGCTGCCCCGGGACGCACCCATACTGTGAATCTGTGGCTTCGGACAACGCATCGATCGACTCAGAGATACATGCGGCGCTGACCCGTGCTGACCCCGGGGATTGGAAAGCGCTCTGGGATGCCGTCGATGTGCTGGCTGCGGACACCAGCTTTGCCACCTGGAGCGGAGGTGACGTCGTAGGGACGACTTTCGTCGATGGCGAGCGGAGACCGGTTCGCCAGATGCCTTACCCGGTGTATTCACAATCCGTAGAGCAGGTGCGCGAGCGTCTTGGCCGGCTCGGTCTGTTCATCCCCTTCGACTGGATGAACTGGGAAGGCCTGGGCCGGTACACCGCGGATCCGGCAGCGCTGGCCACTGCCCCGGTCACGGATGCCGTCCGCACCCTCACCGCCATCCAGCGGGCCGAGCGGTTCGGCGATGGGAACATCGAGGGCGCTCTGAAAAGCGGCCTCATGCAAACCGCCCTGGCCCGGCTACGTCGCTGGGACGAGAACGAACGAACGAGCCGCAGTCATGGGCCGGAGTGAGCTGCGGCGTGAAGTCGTAGCTCACCGGTGACACCCTTCAACGAGACCGGCCCGATCTCATCGAAGGAGACCGGGATCTGCGACGCCGCCTCCACCACCTCCTGGCTCACCAGCACCTCGTCCGGTCGTGCGTAGTCGGCGATCCTCGCCGCGATGTTGACCGTCCGGCCGAAGTAGTCACCCTCTTGGAAGATCACCTGACCGGCATGAATCCCGGCTCGGGCGGGTGGGAGGGAATAATCAGCCGCCCTTTCCACCATGTCGAGAGAGGCCATAACCGCGTCGCCCGGATTGGGGAAGTAGAGCATCACCCCATCTCCAAGCCACTTGACCGACTTCCCACCACGGTCCCGTGCCGAACGACGGACAAGTGCCCGCAACCGCTCCGCAAGATTCGCCGCAGTCTCGTCACCGCCTCGTTCGGTGAGCTGGGTGAAGCCGGAGAGATCGAGAAAGCTGACCGCGGGTGGCTGCACCATCCGCTCGTAGAGACCGGCCGCTTCCAGTGCCTCCTCGACAGTGCCGACCGCGCTCCTGGTCCAGACGACTTCCTGCTGTCCGTGGTAGATGCCGAGAAGCGCCGCCTCGGTGAGCGGAGCCATCTCAGACCCAAGCTCACCCTGGGCATCCAGCATCTCGTTCTCGGTCATGCCCGAATCGAGGAAGGGCATCACCACCTCGGTCCGATACGACTCGGTCTCCGTCTCGGCGATACGACGAAGACTGTCGGCATAGACCCGAAGCCATCTTTCGATCGCAACCGGTCGGTACCCGCGGCTCAGCTGGAACTCGACCACCGAAACCACGGACAGCTCGTCCTCACGGACATAGTCGTCCGGTTGAGGTTCGGACAGGCCAAAGGCCTCGCGCACCACCATGAGGAGTTCGATGGGTATGCCGGTCTTTTCGGTCACCTCTCGGAAGGTGACGCCGGCGAGTCCACCGAACCGATCGAAGGCACTCATATCGAGGAAGGAAAAGGAGAGGGCTCCAGCTCGCACTGCCTCGGCCATCTCTTCGAGGGGCACGCCGGCCTGTTCCAGGCTTTGAATCCACCGGGCCTTACGCACGTCACCCGCCGAGAACACGCTTCCCTTGCCCGGGCTCAGGATGCCGAGATCCACCAGTCTGTCGACATAGCCCGAGTCGACCCCGCCCTTCCGAGCTATCTCCTGACGTGAGTGCTCGCCCACAGACCGACCTTATCCACCCTGGCGGAAGTCAAACACCCTCCGACTATTTCGATGACAACATGTGCGCGATCACGTTCGCAGGGACGGATCCAATCCTCGGGAGGCCCAGCCAGGAACTCACCGGATAGAGTCCCTGGCACGCAAGCGGGACGTTCTGTCGATGGTCTGGGAACGAGTCGGAGCTGCGACCGGGATCCTGTTCGTTGTCGTATTCATCGCGGCATTCTCCATCCAGCAGACCGACTTCCCCGATCCGGGTTTGGCGTCGGCTCCGGACATCGTGATGTTCGTGGAGGCGAACCAGCTTCGTCTTGGTTGGACGGCCGCCCTGTATGCGGTCTCCTGGACCGCCTTTCTCTGGTTCCTGGGGAGTCTGCGATCGATGATGGGAAGTGTGGAAACGCCACCGAGGTTGAGCGCCGCCTCCTTCGGTGGTGGCCTGGTGACCGCGGGCCTCTTCTTTGCCATGGCCGGCCTCAAACTGGAACTGACCTTGGCCGATTTCACTACTGCTCAAGATGCGGCGGTGGTCAGTCGGTGGGCGATCTTCGATGCCAGCGACGGTCTGTTCGGGATCACACCGTTCCCAAGGGCGGTTTTCCTGGGATCGGCCTCGATGCTGACGCTTCGTTTCGGAGGGCTGCCCCGCTGGCTGGGCTGGTTCGGGATCGGCGCAGCCATCGTCAATCTGGTCGGCGGCTTAGACTACTTCGCCCCTTCCGGCGTCTCATACACCGGCTCTCCGCTGGCCGACCTGGTCTTGTTCCTTCTTTGGGTGCTGTTGGCCAGCGCACTGCTGGTTCGGCATCCGAGGCCGACACGACTGGCGCCTGGATCCTGACCGGGACAAGACCTCGTTGTTGACGCTGCACAGCATCGTGATTCATATCGGGCAGCCGTGCCGGGCTGGTGACGGCGGATAGATTCCATCCGATGGTGGTGGGCACGGTCTCCAATTCGGTTCTCGACGCGATCGGGGGCACCCCTCTGGTTCGTCTCGACCGTCTCTGGAGTGGAGACGGGGAGATTCTGGCCAAGTTGGAGTACCTGAACCCGGGCGGGTCGAAGAAGGATCGGATCGCCCTGCGGATGATCCAGGAGGCGGAGGCCGACGGCTCCTTGACGCCGGGGCAGACGGTGGTCGAGCTGACCTCGGGCAACACCGGCACCGGGCTGGCCATCGTGTGTGCGGTCAAGGGCTACCCCTTCGTGGCGGTGATGTCACGGGGCAACTCGGAGGAACGGGCCCTGATGATGCGTGCCCTCGGCGCAGAGGTGGTCCTGGTCGATCAGATGGAGGGTTCCGCCCACGGGCATGTGTCCGGTGAAGACCTGGCCTTGGTGGAGGAGACTGCCCAGCGAGTCACAGCAGAGCGCAACGCGTTCCGGGCCGATCAATTCAGCCTGCCCGGCAATGCAAACGCACATCAGCTGGGCACCGGGGCGGAGATGTGGAGTCAGTCGGGTGGGAGGATCCAGGTGTTCTGTGAGTTCGTCGGCACCGGCGGCACCTTTGCCGGTGTGGCCCGATATCTGAAGAGTCAGAGCCCGGCACTGGCCTGCTACGTCGTGGAGCCGGAGGGGGCCGCGGTGCTCGCCGGTAAGCCGGTCACCGATCCCGGCCACCGGATTCAAGGTGGCGGCTATGCCATGGGCGAGCTCGATGGATTGGATGCAGGCACGGTGGACGGGATGATTCAGATCTCGGACACCGCAGCCATCGACGCCAGCCGGCGTCTGGCCCGGGAAGAAGGGATCTTCGCCGGGTTCTCCGCCGGGGCCTGCGTGGCCGCCGCCGAGCGACTCCTCGCCACCGATCATCAGGGAGCGACGGTGGCGGTGGTGATAGCCGACTCGGGGATGAAGTACTTGTCGACCGATCTGTGGGAGTAGATCGGCTCGGTCCTGAGACGGTCAGCGCCCTCGGGCCATCGAGGTCGGGACAACCACTCAGCACCTGCGGGAGTAGGTTTCGCAGGAAAGGAGGCTTTGTGTTTGCAAACACACCTCTCACTGCCGCACTCCCGGCGTCGGATCTGGACCGGGCCAAGACCTGGTATTCGGAGAAGCTCGGACTGGAGCCGGTCTGGGAAGACGGATACGGTGGCGCCCACTACGAAGCCGGTGGAACCCCCTTCCTGGTGTTCGTGTCTCCGTTCGCCGGGACCAATCAGGCGACGGCCGCTGGGTTCACCGTCGAGAACTTCGACGAGATGATCGAAGAGCTCAGGGGAAACGGGGTGACCTTCGAGGAGGTCGATTTCGGGGAAATGGGCAAGACGGTCGACGGCGTCATCTCCTCGGCGGACGGTATGAGCAAAGCGGCTTGGTTCAAGGACAGCGAAGGAAACATCCTGTCCCTGAGCACCCTGCCCCCGGCCTGAGCCCATCCGAGACCTGGCTCTGCCGGACTAGCCGGTCCCGGACCGGTGCTCCGCCGTCTCTGCCTGATGCAAGGCCTCCTGATGGTCGCCGCTGAGGTCGGCAGCCAGGAACTCCTCGGTCTCGGGGATGGCGACATGTAGCTCGGATTCGATATGGATCCCGACCTCGAGTGTGCCTGCCTCCATGGCGAGGAGATGACCGCCCAGCTGCCGGTCGTCTGAGATGAAATGGAAGTGATAGCCGGGGACGTTGACCGCCCGGGCATAGGCCGGCGCCCAGAAGCCGACCAAGGTGCCGACCTCGTCGACGACGTCGAACTCGCTTTGATGGGCCGTGGCCTCGAGGAGACCCTCCCCGGGCTCGGCCGCGCAGGCAGCTCGCAGCGCCAGCCAGGCGAACCGCCCGTCCGCCCGGATCCCGACGAACAGGTTCTCCGACGGTCTGATCGCGTCGACCGCCGCGGTGAGCTCGGCCAGGGTCCCAAACTCGGTCGTCGTGGACCTGTCGGGATGGAAATGGGTGACCACGGCGAAGGGGACCGGTGCGTCGTCGGGCGGAGAGGTGACCACACCCCCGCCGGTGGCCCGATAACAGACCCCGTCGATCATCACCAGCTCCCCATCGAGGTCTTCGAAGGTCCCCAGCCCGAAGTCGCCGTTTCGTCTCAGGTCTCCCACCGTGACTGCGCCACGGAACACACCCTGGACCAGGGCATTCGATGTGGAGACCTGGAACAGTGTGTGCCGGTCGAGCTCGAAGGCTGTGGCCAAGACCCGATCCAACAGAGTCGGGATCGGCTCCCCACTCTTCGCGGATTCGTCGAGGAGCGCTCGCCACACACTCTCGGAGACCTCAGCTGTGAGACGGGGGGTCACCCGTGGTTAGCTGTCCACCCGCTTGCCAGGCCGCGCCGGCTCCCGCTTTGGCTCTTCACGCCGCACGGGCACTGTCTCCCGACGGGGAGCTCGCTTTGGTTCCGGCTCGACCCGGATCTTGCGCAGCGGTTTTCCTATGTTGGCCATGACAGCGCCTCCTCATCGGGGGGTGGATCACCACGGTGGACCTTGACATCGGGGTAGAGAGCGGCCAGCTGGTCGGCGACGAACGGGGACCGGGCCCACAGGTCGAGGATGGTGGCGTTGGACGCCCGGTATCCGGTCTCGTGCTCGACCACCAACCCGGAGAGGGCGACCCGGCCCACCACGTCGGGTTTGCCCGGGAACATGGCGCCAACCTGTCCCGGTAGAGGCACCCCGTAGATCCCGCAAGGGTGGTCCCATCCCGGTGGCTCGAGACAGTGGTCACACCAGGCGATGAAGTCCTGACGAGGCCATTCGGTCACGACCCCGCGAAGCACCGACCCGGTCCACTGCCAGGCTCGCCAGGCGACCACCGGTTCCGGTGACCAGAACTCCTCCACCGGTTCCGCCGTCTGCGGCGCCGCGGTCCATGGCAGCGGGGTCAGGGACCGAGAGAGCGCGATCGGTGACAGGTCCTGGGTTGGCATCTGTATCCGCCTCACCGCCACCAGGAGCCCGGCGGAGAGGAGGCTGGCGCCGACCATGACCAGCAACGCTCCCACCTTGGGGTATCCGGTGGGAAGGGAGACCCCCTCCTCCGGAGTCGGGCCCATTACCAGGAAGGCACTCGTCCCGCCGAGGATCCAGATCACCGGGGTGAAGTAGCGACCGACTCGATCCGCCACGGTGGGGGCGAATTTGCTGAGGATCCAGCTGACCAGCCCGAAGGGGACGATCAGCACCACCCACAGCGGCCAGAACCCGATGGTGTAGGCGAAGAGAGAGAACATCGCCACATCGATCCAGTAGATGACCGATGCCTCGCCGCCGGTAAGGGCCACCACCAGGGCCGGTACACCGATCACGGCGAGCAAGACCAGGGCCGTCCGCCCGAGCCGTCGCAGCCAGACGCGCTGTAGCAATGGTTGGCCGACTCCCCCAGCGATGGGCGCCGGCACGCTCATGCTCGTCCCATTTGTTCGCCTCCGCTCCGAAGGATACGCAATCCGTCGGCAGCCGGTTCCCGGATTAAGCACATTCCAACCCGATCGGTTGAGCGTCGGCGCCACCTAGGGTGGGAACATGACTGCCCGTCAGACGCCACGTTTGGTGAGACCCAAGGAGGGACGGATGATCGCCGGCGTCGCCGCCGGGCTCGCCGACCGGTTCGGGATGGAGCGCGGGATGATGCGGTTGATCTTCCTGCTCTCCCTGATCCTGCCCGGCCCCCAGATCCTGATCTACATCGTCCTTTGGGTGATCATCCCGGAAGACGACTAGAGGCGGGTCACCGTTGGATAGACCTTGTCCCGCATCTCGGGTCTCTGCCACTGAGTGAGCACACCGGGCTTGGCGCCGTACTCCTCCGAGGACTTCGGACCGTCCTCCTGCCCTCGCATCTCTCGGATCCTGGCGAGGTCTACGTCGATCAGGAAGGTGCCGGGAGCTTCCGACTCGAAGACGATCTCTTCGGGTTGCGCCACCATGGCCAGGCCCCGCTCGGACTCGTCGAAGAGGTTCTGCGTCGTGATCACCACAGCGAGGTTCTCCGATGCCCGCGCCCAGATCAGATTCCGCCACACCGCCCACAGCTTCTTCTTGTCGATCCCGGCGGGCATGAAGATGATCTCGGCGCCGCGCAGCGCCAGGGCTCGGGCGACTTCGGGCATGAAGGCTTCACTGCACATGGCCAGGCCGACGGTCCCGTGCTCGCTGTCGAAGACCGGGTAGTCATCCCCTACCCGATAGTCGAACTCCCAGACCCCACCCGTGTAGATCCACGGCCCGGGAGGGTGCGTGCGACGGTAGACGCCGCTGATGGTTCCGTCGGGCCCGGCCAGCTTGAGAACGTTGTACGCCGCCATGCTCTCCCCCGCCACTTCCTCCAGAGTGCCGAATTGGATGGTGACACCGTGCTCCTTGGCTGCGCCGGCCATCGCCTCGGTGGGGTCGAAGGTCATTGGTGTGCGCCACGGCCCGGGATAGGTCTCGGGAAAGGCCACGACCTCCGCACCCTGTGAGGCGGCGTAGGAGACCTGTCCCAGGGCCTCCATCACGTTTCGCTCGTCGTCGGGCGGACGGTGGGCAAGCGGCTGAACGAGCGCCAGGCGAAATCCCATACCTCCACCTTATGCGGCGTCAGCGAGGGAGACGCCCACTCACGTGGCTGTAGCCGACCGAGACCCGGTCACCGGTGGTGCTGAGCGTGATGTGATAGCTCCGGTCGGTCCGGTAGCTGACGAAGCGCCGGGCGGCGAGAACACTCACCACGTCCGGATGGGGATGACCATGGGGAACGACGTGGCTGCTCATCACCAGCCGTGTCTTTCGGTGGCTGAGCCGGTCGAGCCAGGGAGTGGATTCCTCCGGATCGAAGACCCCGTTTCGACCACCGTGATGTGGGACCTGGAGATAGGTGGTGTTGGCGGGGAGGCGGGGGACGATCTGGGGCCAGTTCTCGGCTTCGGCGTCCCCGGTGAGGACGATGGTCGACCGGCCGAGTGTGACCGCCAGCACGACCGAGTTGTTGTTCTCGTTGCGGGTGTCGATCTGGTCGAAGTTGGGCCAGAGGATGCGAAGGTCGGCGTGGAAGGTCACCTCGGGGGCATCGAGGATCTTGGACTCGTCGACCGCCTGATGGTGAAGCACGCGATTCGATCGGTTGGCGAAGTCGAGGAGGACACCGTAGGTGGTGGAGGCGACCGACTTGGGGTACCAGAAGTGGCGGGTCCCGAAGGTGCTCATCATCTCCTTCAGTCCCCGGGCATGGTCGGCGTGCCCGTGGGTGAGCAACACCCACTCGAAATTGTGCGGCTGTGCCTTCCAGTCGATCCCCAGTCTCTCGAAATAGCGCATGACGAACGGGAGTGCCGTCCGCTGACGCTCGAAGTCGTTGCAGTCGATCAAGCCGAAGCGGCGATCACCGCTGTCATCCCGGCTCTCGACGAGGATGCAGTCGCCCCAACCGACGTCCAGCATGGTCACTGCCAGCTCAGGCACTGCTCTCCTCCCGGTACCGGAGCTTCACAGTCTTCGACGGGAAGGCCTGCCGGGTGATCTCGATCTGTTCCACCGACCAGGAGTGCAGCGCATCCGTTTCCTCCGGTGAGTGGTGGACCTGGCCTGCGGCCTCGGTGCCGAGGAGGTCGATCATGTCGAGATCCCCGGCCGTATATCGATACGCCTGCTGGAAGACGGGCAGCGCCACACGGAAGACCTCACCGCGGGCCAGCTGTGGGTCGCCGTCGCCGGTCGACTCCTCCCCGGAATAGGCAGCCATGATCCAGGGCTTTGGGATCCAGACATCCTCGAGATCGACGGAGAGCGGAAGGCCCTCCGACTCCAGGGCGAAGATCGCCGCGACGTCCCCCGAACTCGTGAACAGGTCGATCCCCGCGCTGCCGCGGCCGCGCAGCGCCCCATACACCACACCCGCGATGCCGATGGCACCGACACCATGCAACGAGGTCAGCGGTGGGAGCTCGAGCTCCCAGAAGGCCATGGGGGCATCCGTCCTGACCACGAAGTACGTGGCGCGAACCATCGGGATCTCGTCGATTTCCCTTTCCGCGTCCACGGCGACAGGGATGTAGACATCCTCCTGAAGCGTGCCCCGGTCCATCGCCGGCGAATCTACGCAGATCTCCTGGACGGGGCCTAAGGACGGATGATGGTGACGCTGCCGCCCTCCTCGACCACGGCGGAGGCGAGATGCTCGGTGCCTCCCGGACCGTCGCCTCCCTTGCCGTCCCAGAGAAACAGACCGTGGAGGCCGCCGGGTCGACGCAACGCAGCGTCGAGCATTCGCAGATTGTTGGCCGAATGCGGATCGTCGAGACGGAGCATCTCCTCGTCCGGACCGACCACCGCCAAATTCGGATCAGCGGTCACTTCACGAAAGGAATCCACCCACCCCTCCCCGGCGAAGCGCACCGATTCGTCGAGGAAGTCGGACTCCTCACGGGGCAGATAGGCCTGCAATGGCCGGCCGGTCTTCAGCCACTCCTCGGCGAAGAGGAGGTCACCCCCGCAGGCCAGCCCCGAGATGGCCAGCGTGTCGAGATCGTCGAAGAGCCAGACGGCATCTGCGATCGCCCGTTGTGCCAATGGGACTCGCTCGGCCGGAAAGCGGGGCTCGTGGCGATCCGGGGCATCCACCATATGCCCCGAGAACAGGACGGTCGCCACCCGCCGGATGGTACCGGTCCTCCGGGTCTCTCCCCGGCCCAGCGCGTAATGTCGGGCTCGCAGGGCTGGGTCGAAAGGAGCAGGTGATGGACATCCCATCGGCCACGCCCCGCCTGGTGGTTCGAGCGCCGGACGGTACCGAGACGATCGTGGAACTGCGGCCCGGGGCACAGGTCCTCGGTCGGGCCGATGATGCCGACATCCAGATCCATATCGATGATGTCGCCGACCGCCATGCCGAGCTCACCTGGGATGGCGCTCACCTCCTGCTGCGGGATCTGAAATCGGGTATCGGCACGACAGTCAACGGACGGGCCGTCCTCGACTGGGTCGACCTGCGCGATGGCGACGACATCCGCATCGGCCTGGCTCGAGGCCGCATCGAATCGTCGAGCAGCGTCTCCCAGCCCACGCCGGCACCGCCGCCCGGTCCCCCCGTTGGGGCAGGCGGACGCTCGAGACGTGTGTTCATCAGCCATGCCTCCGAGGACAAGCGATCGGCCCGGGCGCTGTCTACCTGGCTGGAGCGGAGGGGATGGGACGCATGGCTCGACGAGGCAGACATCAAGGGTGGGTCGGCATGGGCGGCGAGCATCCAATCCGGGATCAAGGAGTCCGATGTCGTCATCCTCCTGGTGAGCTCGAACTCGGTGGCCAAGGGATGGGTCCTGGATGAGGTGACCGCCGCGCGCAACCTGCGTGTCCCCATCATTCCGGCGGTGCTGGAGCCGGTTCGCTACCCCGACGATCTGCAGTTCTTACTGCAGAGGACCCAGGCCGTCGACATATCTGCGCTCGAGCCGGCCCGCCTGGCCAGGTTGGACACGGCCATCATCGACGTCCTCGAACGTCAAGGGAAGACCAACCCCGATCGAGTCAAGCTGCGGATCGGACAGGTGCTCCAGGTGATCGGCGTCATCGTCCTCATCGGAGGTTTCGTTGGGTTCATCCTGTCTGGGCTCGATGCGGCGACGAACGCCGGCGGAGCCGTGAGCTCCGATCCGATGAGGGTCTTCGTATGGTTGTTCGTGTTCTTGGGAGGAGGCCTGATCGCCGCGGTCGGCTCCGCCATGGTCCGCTCGGCGCGCAGCCGCGGTATCTGAGCTCACACGCCCGAGGTGATCTCGATCAAGGCGCCGCCGTTCAGCCCAAGGACGAGCCCCGCCCTGGTTGGATCTGTGATCGAGTCGAATCCGACCAGAGCGCTGGCCCGCTGCCCTGGGGTGAGATCGTCGCGGTTGCCGGCGATCGGTGAGAAACACACGGGTTCGTTGGCGAAACCATCGACGAGGAGCGCTTCGAAAGCAGAGATGCTGTAGTACAGGCCCTGCTGATTGCCCGACTCGGTGGTCTCGTTGTGGACCTCGACCTCGAGCACGATGAGCCAGCCCGATCCGGTGGCGGCGGCTTCGGCCCTCGTCACCGTGAAGCGGAGCGACCTGTCGTCCACTTCGTCGACCGCGGCCGCTTCGGGCGCCACCTCGATCTCGATGCGCTCGGCATTGGCAATCGGCTCACACATGGGGGTCGCGCCGGAGTTGGTGTCGGTCAGCGCATTCCATACCACTCCACCGACCACCAGGACCGCCACGAGCCCGATGACCCAGGGCAGGAATCGCCTGCCCGATCCGGCCACCTCTTTTCCCTCGAGACGTCGGACGAGGGTCTGCACGTCTTGAGACCACGTCTCGTCATGCAGCTCGACGGCTTGCCGGCGGGCCAGGGCGGCAAGGTCGTCAGGCAAGTCGTTCTTAGTCGGAAGCAACGCCTCTCCGACCAGCACCGGCACCACGGGGTTGGGCGAGGCCAGGGCGGAGCGCACCTCGGACCTCACGTGGTCCTCGGGGTTGTCGAGACGTCGGCGACCTTCGGTGTCGGTGGCCGAGAGCCAGTCGGGACCGATCACCACCAGGGAGACGTCGCTGGTCGAGATCGCTCGTGACACCTGCTCGACGAAATCGGTGCCGACATCGATGGCCGCCACATCCATGAACACGTTGCGGGTGCCGAAATGTGAGGCCAGGGCGTCGTTGAGCCTTCCGGCCCGCCCCGCCGTATCGTCCCGCCGGTAGCTCAGGAAGACCCGGATGTCACCCTCTACTTGCCGTGAGCCACGAGCAGTGCGGCTGTCACCCCGTCGATCCTCCCGGTTTTCTCCAAACCGAAGCTCTCCTGGAACCTGCCCACCCACTCGACGGTCTCACTCCCGAAGACACCATCGGCTCCGTCCTTCGGTAGCGCCTTGGGATCCCAGGCGAGCAGACATTGCTGTAGCCGCCTCACCGCAGGATTCTTCATCCCTTTAGACAGAACCATCTCGTCCTCCACGTCCGCTACTTCCGACCCGTTGTGTTCCTCCCCGCCACCGGGAACCGTTCGCCAATCAACATCCACCGCCGCCGGTCCTCTGTCCAGCTGGAAGTGCATCCGATCCGGTTTGCTCCAGTGCCCGCCCCACGACCAAACCCGGGCGCCTCCACCGTTGCGGATGGCGAGCGCGGCCGCCACGTGGTCGGGACCGATCTTCCCGGCGAACGGATCACCCTCGGAGTAAGGGTTCTCGTCTGGGTCGATGTCCACCGCGATCCCGGCCGAGTGCAGCGAGTGCTTGTCGGTGCCCGCGATGAGCCTGCAGTTGTAGGCCCAGCGAGATTCCGGCTTGTATCCGGCGGAGCGCAGCGCCAGCTCGAGCGCCCGGAAGGCGTCGACCGCAGGGGTCGGCACCCCGCCGATCCTGCGGCCGAAGAACTCGACGTCGACGAAAGTCCCCTCGCCACGTCGGCACATCCACTCCTTCCACAGGCTGCGGAGGGTCGCCGTCGCCGTCTCCAAGACGAGGTCGGGGTCCTGACGCTCGGCGTCGCCCTCCGGCTCGAGAAACTCGGGAGGGATGATGTCGTCAGCCATTCTTCTCGTACTCCTCCCTGATCCACTTGATCGTTATCCCCTCGTTGGCCTGGTAGGTGGCGGATGGGTCGTCCAGCCGTCGCATCTTCGAATCACCGGCGTGATGCACGGCCATCAGCTGCCACGCCTGGGTGAAGACCGGGCTCCCCGAGCTGCCCCCTTCGGTGGGGGCGGTGTAGTGGACCTTGAACATGTCGGCGTCGTAGGCGAGGAGGTCATTGCCCCTGATGGAGAACTTGATCCCTCCCCCGGCGGGGTGGCCGATGACATAGACGTAGGCGCCGTCCGTCACCGGCTGGGGAGCCCCGGCCACCTCGAGCTTGTGTTCGAGCGCCGGCTGGGGCCCATCGAAACGAAGGATGGTTACGTCGCACACCGAGGGTGGTGAGCTCCACAAGCACTCGAAGCCGCTTAGGACGAGCTGCGACCCGTCGACCGACTTGGTCACGTCGAAGACTGCCTTTGCCTCGCTGGGCAGCAGCTTGCCCACTCCGGGCTCCGGACTGCACACGTGGGCATTGGTGATCAGCACAGGTCCCTCACCGAAGTCGGGATGGACCTGGCTCCCCTGAAGAAGAAAACCGGTGCCCCACGGCTCATCGGAGGCGTCGGTTATCTTCCCGACCGATTCGGCACAATGCAGACCCAGGGTGAGGTGTTTGTATCCGACCGGCTGAGCCGTCCCGAAGATCTTCTCCAATTGAGCCGGAGAATCGGGCAGCTCGACATGGGCCTTCGCCCCGAGATGCAGCTTCTGGTCGGCGATGGCCACCAGGACGGGGTGGTGAGGCTCGAGCTCCCAGATGTCGGCCAGCTGGCGACGAAGGCTTTCCAGCTCGAAGGGCCGGACACTCTTGCTACCGGCGAGCTGTTGCGCCACCGACACGGCTTCGTCCACGGACGCCTTGTCCCCCAGCGCGACCAGGGCCTCGATTTCGGTGGTCCGCTCCCAGATCTCCCGTACCTCGGGTTCCGTCTGCCTGACTTCGTCGAGAAGCGTTCGAGTCAAGCAGCCCGTGTCGACCGGCTCGGGAACCGGGATCCCGTCGCGATCGGCACGCGTGGTCAGAGCGAGCAGGTTCACGCCGTGCCAGAGCCGATCACCTCCCCCCGCGTAGGCGAACTGATAGGCCGCCACGGCCCCGATCAGATCCTCGGGCCGGCGGCTGGTCACGTATCGCTGCTTGCGGATCCGGCCGAGCAGACCCAAAGCCTCTCCCCGTTCCTTCGGATCCTCGGCGAGATCGAGGAGCTCGGCACAGGCGAGCTC
>JBMDXS010000065.1:0-19160 GCA_048595045.1 Acidimicrobiia bacterium | reverse complement strand
CAGCTTTGTGCGCACCCCTGCTACCAGTTCGGTCATCTGCGTCATCTCTGCGTCGACCGCGGCCTTCTTGGCCTGACGCTCCTGGGCAAAGGTGTCGGCCTCGGTTCTGGCGTCGGCCACGATCCTGTCTGCTTCCCCGCGCGCCTCTTCGAGCATCCGGTCCGCTGCTTGCTGGGCCGCCACCAGGGCACGACCCACGGCCGACTCATCCGGGCCGGGGGCAACGGGTGGGGGCGCCTCGGCCGCCGCAGCCACTGCCTGTGGGTCGCCCTCGAGCTCGGCCACACGCTGCCGGGCCGCGGCAAGCTCTTCCTCGAGTCCCCGCACCGCAACCACCATTTCGTCCAGGAAGTCGTCTACTTCGTCGAGGTCGTAGCCTCGGAGCGCCGTCGAGAAGGTCTTCTTCTCGATATCGGCCGGTGTTATCGCCATGTCTTCTACCCCTTGCTAGTGCGGTGAGGATACGAACGGAGCGGCCCGGCTCCAAGGATCAGAAGATCCCTCTCACCAGCCGGATCAACAGCTGGATGCCGATCAGGAGGACGATCGGGGACAGATCGAGCATGCCCCCGCCCAGTCGGACCGGCGGGATGACACGACGCAGGGGCAGGATCACGGGATAGATGACCCGGTCCAGGAACACGTTGACCCGCCCCAAAGGGTGGTCGGACGACGTGGGGATCCACGACAGGATCACCCAGGCCAGGACTGCATAGAAGTAGATCTGCAGGATCAGGATCAGAACGCCGCCGAGGTTCACAGGTCAATCGTCGACGTCGTCGAGCTCGTATGCCCCCAGTGTCGAGAGGCGGCGCTTTTCCTCCCGGCTCAAGGTGACCCGCGGGGGGAGGACCATCACCAGCCCGTCGCCGACCTTTCTCATCGAGCCATCGAGGGCATAGATCAGCCCGGACGAGAAGTCCACCACGCGACGAACCAGGTCGTGGTCGGCCCGGCGCATGTCGAGGACCACCGGCACCCGGTCCCTGATCCGATCGGCGAGGATACGGGCATCGCCGAACTCCTCGACCACGATGATGTCCGACTGGCTGTCGACCGTCCTGACCAGGCCCACCGTCTCCAGGCCTTCCCGACTCGAAGGCCTGGTCGCCGCTCTCGCTGTCGGCGGGGGCTCGACCCTACGGCTCTGTGGCATCGGCTCGACCCGACGCGGTTCGACCCGACGCGGCTGATCCTCGGCCGGGCCGGTCGGCGGTCGCTCGCCGGCCTCCGATTCGACCCCGTCCTCATCGACGAGGCCCAGGTAGATCAGGGCTTTGGAGAAAAGTGACGACATCTCACTCCGTCAGGTGCGTTCTCCAAAGATAGCCCGCCCCACCCGGATAACCGTGGAGCCTTCTTCGATGGCCACCTCGAAGTCGTCGGTCATGCCCATCGAGAGCTCGACCAGTGATGGTTGCCCGATGGCGAGCCGGTCGCGCAGCTCCCTGAGCATGGCGAAGTGCGGGCGTTGCTGCTCCGGGTCGTCGCTGTAGGGCGGGATGGCCATCAGTCCGAGGACCTCGATGCCGAGCCCGGTCACCTGATCGAGGACCTGTCCGGCCCGCTCCGGGTCGGCTCCCGATTTCTGCTCCTCATGACCGGTGTTGACCTGGAGCAGAACCGGGGGCGGCAGGCCACTGCCTTTGGCCCAGGCTGCCGCGAGCGACTCACGGTCCATCGAGTGGAGCAGATGGGTGATGGGGCGTATCGAGCGAGCCTTGTTGGTCTGGAGCCCACCGACGAAGTGCCATCTGATGTCTTCCGGCAAGCGGGCCGCCTTCTCCACCATCTCCTGGGCCCGGTTCTCGCCGAAGTCGCGGTGCCCCAGCGAGTAGACCACCTCGATGTCGGCGATGCTCTTGGCCTTCGACACCGCCACCAGCTTTATCGAGGCCACGTCCCGGCCGGACCGTTCGGCAGCATTCGCCATTCGGCTCAGGACGTCTTCGTAGCTCATGCCACCCAGGCGATGGTGGCTATCCGCTGGGCCGTCCCTGTCCTGCGATGGGAGTAGAGGGACTCGTCGTGCATGGTGCAGGTGCCCAGCAACCAGACATCGAGCCCCTCCAGCTCTCGTCGGATGACCGAGGCGAGATCCACCGACGTCGCCCCCCACCGCGTCTCCCTGAGGTGGTCGGGGAAACGCTCCGCCACTTCGGGCCCGACCTCGAAGCAACACGGGCCGATCCCGGGCCCCATCGCCGCCCTGACCGGGGGGTGCCCATGGGCGGTCATCTCGGCCCGGAGGGCGGTCACCACGCCTTCGGCCGCCCCGCGCCAGCCGGCATGGGCCACTCCCACAGCCGAACCGGCGTGCAGGACCACACCAAAGCAATCCGCCGTGAACACCGCCAGCGGGAGTCGGGGCACGTCGCTCCACAGGCCATCGGCCTCACCGAGCTCGCCGGGCCCGAGGGCCCGAACCATGGTGGTCCCGTGCACCTGTCGCACGGTGGCCCAATCCCGAGAGATCCCGAGCCATGAGGAAACGGCGGAGCGGGCGGTCAGATCGTTCCGCTGGTCCCCATCCGCCGCTCCGGTGAAGGCCGCCCCGTCGACACCGGGGGGCCGGTTCATCCCTGTACGAAGGTGGGAATGTCGAGCACGTCGTCGCCCTCGTCGAACCCGGAGTATGACCGGCTCGCAGCAGCCCGGGCGGGGGTGGCACGTCCCTGGCGCCTTCTCTCGAACCCGGCGGCGATCACCGTCACCTTCATCTCCTCACCGAGATCGTCGTCAACGATGGCGCCGAAGATGATGTCGGCCTCGGTGTCGGCGTGGTCGGCCACGACCCGAGCGGCCTCGGTCGCCTCGTGCAGAGTCATCGACGATGGCCCAGAGACAGACAGCAGCACGCCTTTGGCACCCTCCATCGAGGTCTCCAGCATCGGGCTCGAGATGGCACGCTCGGCAGCCTGCTTGGCTCGATTCTCACCCGTGGCCCGCCCGATCCCCATCACCGCGGACCCGGCGTCGGACATGATCGTGCGGACATCGGCGAAGTCCACGTTGATCAAACCTGGAGTGGTGATCAGGTCGGTGATACCGGCCACACCGCTCATGAGCACCTCGTCGGCGAGACGGAACGTCTCGGCGATCGGTGCGGTGGGATCGCCCACCTCCAGCAGCCGGTCGTTGGGGATCACGATGAGCGTGTCCACGGCGTCCTTGAGGTCGTCGATGCCCTGCTCGGCGTGTACTGCACGTCGTCTGCCTTCGAACCCGAAGGGGCGGGTCACGACGCCCACGGTGAGAGCACCGACCGACCGCGCCACCTCCGCGACCACCGGGGCCCCGCCGGTACCCGTGCCACCACCCTCACCCGCGGTGATGAAGATCATGTCCGAGCCCTTGAGCACGTCCTCGAGCTCGGCCTTGTGCTCCTCGGCCGCAGCCCGGCCGATCTCGGGGTTGGCGCCGGCGCCGAGACCCCTGGTCACTTCACGGCCGATGTCCAACTTGACGTCGGCATCGCTCATCAGGAGCGCCTGGGCGTCGGTGTTGAGAGCGATGAACTCCACGCCACGTATGCCCGCATCGACCATGCGGTTGACGGCGTTGACACCGCCCCCGCCGATCCCTACGACTTTTATGACGGCCAGATAGCCGCCGCTCGAAGAGCTCACGATTCCTCCAGTGGATATCCGGGTGGTGATTCCTTAGGGCTGAAGTAGAGGTTTACCGTTCGCCCTCTGGTTAGTAAAGAGACAATCTCTAACCTTCTACTAGACATTGATGCCTGCCCCTTCACAGCTCATCCAGATGATATGGCCGGGTTGGTGGGCGCGATCAGGGTCAAGATCGAGCCCGCAGGCGGCCGCTCGCGGATCAACGCTGCCAGGCTCAGGGCCTTTGCGCTCATCTCCACCGGTCGGCCCAATCTGACCTGAAAACCACCGACCTCGGCCCACAGCTCTCCCCCGGTCTCGGTCCGCAGCCGCGCCCCGGTCTTCAGCTCCTCGCCGAGGCTGGACGCGAACTCCAGGGCACCGAGCAACTCGGGTGTGGGCTCGGCCATGGCCTCCACGCCCCCGATCTGAACCCATGGCATGGCCGGGTCGGGATCGGGTGCCGTGGCCAGTCGGACGCCATCGATCGCGTACAGTCCCCAACCCTCGTCGGTCTCGACCCAGGCGACGGGAACCCGCTCTTCCACCCTCACCACCACACTCCGTGGCCAGACGAGCTCGACATCGGATTCACGGACCCACGGATCGATTTCCAATGCCGTCTCGATCCGCCCGGTCCGGATCATGATCATCGGGGTGCCCTCCACCACGCCGTGCTCGGTGAGCACGGCTTCCGAGGTGCTGGCCCCAATGCCGCTGGTCGTGACAGAGGCGACACTCAGCCACGGCGAGAGGAAAACCCAGACCACCGCGCCTGCGATCCCGGCCGCGACCAGGAACTTGACCAGGCGACTCACGTTTCGACGTGCCCGGTCCTCGGCCACCTCGCGTCTCCGCTCGGCCAGACGTGGGTCAATGCTCATCTTCGAATCCGACGAACTGGATCTCCGGCTCCAGCATGGTCCCCGTGACCTCGAAAACACGGTCTTTCACCTCGTGCACCAGCCGTCGTATGTCGTCAGAGGTGGCGCCTGGGCCGGCCACGAAGAAGTTGGCGTGCTTCGGCGACACGGAGACATCGCCCACCGACAACCCTTTCAGCCCCAGCGAGTCGATGATCTCCCCTGCCGTTGCCCCAGGTGGGTTCTTGAACACACTCCCCGCGTTGAATGTGCCGCCCGGCTGGTTGTCACGCCGCCACCTCGTGATCCGACGAAGCTCGGCGCGTCCGACATCGCGGTCACCGGGGGCGGTCTGGAACGTGGCGTCCAGGACGATCTCGGTCGATCCGACATTGGAATGCCGGTACGACATCTCGAGGTCTTCAGGACCTGCCTCCCTGCGCACGCCATCGGCCAGATCGATGATCGAGGCTGTGATGAGCCGGTCCCGAGTCTCGGTCCCGAAGCACCCGGCGTTCTGGCGCACCGCCCCACCGATCGAGCCCGGCACGCCGACGAAGAATTCGAGACCGGCCAGGCCCTGGTCGACACTGGAACGGGCGACGTGGGCCAACGGAGCTGCGCCACCGGCAAGTACTCGCGCTCCTTTCACCTCGATCCCGGCGAACTTGGAGCCAAGACGGATGACGAGCCCTCTGAACCCGGCGTCGGCCACGACGAGGTTGGATCCCCTCCCCAGCACCAGGATGGGAAGATCTCTAGCGACACCGGCATCGACCAGGTCCCCAAGGGCGTGGACGTCCTCCACCTCGGTCATGAATCGGGCTGGGCCCCCCGCCTTGTAGGTGGTGTAGGGGCCGAGCGGGACGTTCTCCGCCACGACTCCGGTGGCGACCAGTTCTGCGAGTGTCATCATCGCCGCCCGGCGAGGAGGACCGCCAGCTCGGTCGGCACCAGAGTTATGTCCCCGGCCCCCATCGTCAGCACCAGGTCACCCGACGAGACCCGCCCCGCCAGGAACTCGGCGAGATCGCTCCGATGAGGCACATAGTGGGAGCTGCCCCCGTGGCGCTTCACCGCCTCGGCCACGATGGCTCCCGTCACCCCGGGCACCGGCTCCTCTCGGGACCCGTAGACATCGGTGACGACGATCTCGTCCGCAACGCTCAGGGCCTCCCCGAACTCGTCATGGAACCGGGCCGTCCTCGTGTAGAGATGTGGCTGGAAGACCGCCCACACCTTGCCCAGGGCCAGCTCACGGGCAACCGCGACTGTGGCAGCCACCTCGGTGGGGTGATGGGCATAGTCATCGACGAGGGTGATACCCGAGACAGTGCCTCGATGCTCCCAACGTCGGCCCACCCCGCGAAAGGTGGCTAGACCGGCGGCTGCCTTCTCGATGTCCCATCCCATCGTCCCGAGCAGGGCGAGGGCACCTGCCGCGTTGCGGGCAACATGCGCGCCGGGTCGAGCGAGGCTCACGTGGGCGCCGGCGGTGGGCCCGACCAGTTCGAATCGGGTGCCGCCGTCGTGGGTGGTCAGGCCGAGTATCTGCCAGTCGGCCCCGGCGCTTGTGCCATAGGTGATCGCCCCGGTGCGCAGCGCCACCTCCCTGGACCCAGGATCGTCGACACATGCCGCCACCGGGCCATCGACGCCCCGCGCCACTCCCACGAACGCGTCCATAAGGTCTGCAGTGGTGCCGAAATGCTCGACATGCTCGACCTCGACATTGGTCACCACGAGCCCGGCGAGGCTGAGCATCTCGAAGGTCCGGAAGGCCTCATCGGCCTCTATCACCAGCAGTGGGGTGCCCCCGTAGTGGCCGTTGGTGTTCCAGTCGGCCAGGTCACCGCCGACGATGAAGCTCGGGTCTTCACCAAGGGCGCGCAACGCCGAGACGAGGAGGGCGGTAGTCGTGGTCTTGCCGTGTGTGCCGGTGGCACCGATCGTCCTGATGCCACGGGTCAACGCGGCGAGGAGCTCGGGGCGACGCCACACCGGGACGCCGGCTTCGATGGCGCCTACCAGCTCAGGGTCGGCGTCGGGCACCGCCGAGGACGCCACCACCAGGTCGGCTGCACGCGCGACGTCGGGTTTGTGGCCGGTGTGCGTGGTGATCCCGAAATCCCCGAGACGGTCCAGGGTGGAACCACCTCGCTGATCGGACCCCGAGACGACGTGGCCCATGCCGGCGAGGACCTTGGCGATGGCGCTCATGCCGGCTCCTCCCGCGCCCACCAGGTGCACCCTCTCGAAGTCGAGTCTCATTCCGATCGGTCCAGCATCGCGTCCGCGATTGTGCCTGCCGCGCCCGGTTTGGCTATGCCGAGGGCATTGGCCCGCATCTCCTCCAGTTGGCCCGCCGAGAAGAGGAGCTCCTCGACCAGTCCGGGGAGCTCGGCGATTCGCTCCTGCGACAGCACCAATGCCGCCCCATTGTCACCGAGGAAGGCAGCGTTGGCCGCCTGATGACCGGAGGAGCCGAAGTCGCCAGGGACGAGGATCGAAGGCGTGCCCGTGGCGGTCAATTCGGCCACACCACCTCCCGCCCTGGCCACCACCAGGTCGCTGGCCGCATAGAAGAGCTCGATCCGCTCTTCGAAAGGTCTTTGCACCCATGAGATCTCCGGGGACGGGTCCATGCCCTCACCGGTGAGGGGGCTCCCGGTCAGATGGAGCACCTGCATGTGACGGCCCGACCATCCCCGAACCAGCGAGGCCGTGGCTTCATTGAGCACCCGAGCCCCGAGTGACCCACCGATCACCCCGAGCACCGGGCTCGTTGCGTCGAGGCCGAAATGGCTCAATGCCCCGGGCCGGAGCCGGCCGCGATCGAAGCTCACCAGAGCCGGCCGCACCGGGTTGCCCACCCACTCACCCCGGTCGAGGCCCTCGGTATGAGGGAAGGAGGTGAACACACGTGACGCCCATCGCGAGGCGACCCGATTGGCCAGCCCTGCCCCGGCATTCTGCTCGGCCACGAAGAGGACGACACCGGCGCGTCTCGCGGCGAGGGCAGCCGGGAAGGTGATATATCCCCCCATGCCCAGGATGACACTCACCGCCCGCTCCTCCAGGGAGGACGCGATGGTGTCGCGGGAACGCAACATCACCCGGGGCAGGGTCAGATTCCGGGTAGTCATCGATCGCTGGAGCCCGTAGACCTCGACACGGAGGAAGGGGAAGCCGGCGCCCGGGTAGATCTCCGCCTCGATCCGGTCACCGCCGATGAAGAGGATCGAATCCTTGGGCACACCGCGGCTCAGGAGCGCCTCGCCGACTGCCAGCCCGGGAAACACGTGTCCCCCGGTTCCGGCTGCAGCTATGGCAAAGTTCATGTCTTGGGAGGTACCCCGGCCTGGGCGATGTTGACGAGGATGCCCAGCGAGGCCATGGCAACTATGAGCGCGGTGCTCCCGAACGAGACGAACGGGAGGGCGATCCCGGTGATGGGCATCACCCCGAGCACTCCACCGATGTTGACTATGGCCTGGAAGGTGAGCCAGGCGGTGAGACCTGCCGCCACCATCCTGCCGAAGCGATCCGGGGCCCGGGCCGCCACTGCCCATCCGGCCAGGGCCAGGACGACGTAGAGGCCGATCACCGTCAGCCCTCCGATCAACCCGGCCTCCTCGCCGATGATGGCGAAGATGAAGTCGGTGTGAGCGTTGGGCAGATAGAACCACCGCGCTCTGCTCGCCCCGAGGCCGACGCCGAACAAGCCCCCGTTGGACAGCGCGTAGTAGCTCTGGATCAACTGATAGCCCTCGCCGCTGGCGTTCTCCCAAGGATTGAGAAAGCCGGTGATGCGGTCGACCCGGTACTGGTCGCTGAAGGCGAGCAGCCAGGCGGCGCCAACGACGAGGATCGTGAGCAGCAACACGTAGCGCAGCGGGCTCTCACTGGCCATGATGACCGCCATCGCGGCCGCACCGATGATGATCGTGGTCCCCAGGTCCGGCTGGAGGATCACGAGACCTCCGATGACGCCCACTGTGAACAAGACAGGCACGACGAAGTGGCCGAAACGGGTGAGCAATCGATGTTTCTTCTCCAACATGTGGGCGAGAACGATCACCACTGCCACCTTGGCCAGCTCGGAAGGCTGGAAGCTGAAACCGGCCACAGGGAGCCAGCGTTGCGAGCCTCCGATCACCGGTCCCAGGACGAGGACCGCAACCAGCAACGCGACGGTCACGAAGAACCCGGGTAGGGCGAGGCGGCGGTAGACCCGGTAGGGAATTCGGCTGGTGACGAGAAGGGCGATCGTGCCGATGCCAACACCGATCAGCTGGCGCTTGAAGAAGTAGAACCGGTCCTCGGCCTGATCGATAGCCACCACCGACGAGGCCGACTGGGTCGCACCCAGGCCGATCACGATCAAGACCACGCCGAGGACCAGAAGAGCGGTGGCTGTGCGGTTGTTGGTCTTCAGTCGCTCGGCACGGCTCCTCGCCGCTGCCCTCACCTTTGCTATCGAGGTCACACTCGCCGTCATCCCGATCCCGCCTCCTCCATGATCTCCTTCACCAACTCCGAGAACCTGTCCCCGCGCTCTTCGTACGAATCGAACTGATCGAAGCTGGCGCACCCAGGAGCAAGGAGCACGGTGTCACCCGGCTCCGCAAGATCTGCAGCCATCTCCACCGCCCGCGTCAGCGTCACGGAATCGATGCCCCTATCCCCGGCAGCCCGGGCCAGGTCACGACCGGCCTCGCCGATGCCGAGCAAATGACGCACGTTCGGCTCTTCGGCGACGGCTGTCACGTCCATGCCCTTGGCCAGCCCTCCGGCAATGAGGAGCACCGGGCCTACGGCCCTGATCGAGGCCAGCGCCGCGTGGGGATTGGTCGCCTTCGAGTCGTCGATCCAGGTGACCCCGCGCCATCTGCCGACCACACTCCGACGATGCTTCCCGGGGGAATAGTCCTTGGCCGCCCTGGTCACGCCCTCCCCCGTCGCTCCCATGCGGAGCGCCAGGGCCGAGGCGGCCGCAATGTCGACGAGATGGGTCGGGTCATTGGACCTCAGGTCACCCATCGAGATGGACAGCTCCCCAATCACGAGGTGGTCCCCGTCCACACCGCCTCCCCCGGGCGGAAGATGATGGCCCGACACCGGGAACAGCTCACTGCGCGCCGTCCCGACGAGCCGGGTGGCTCCTTCGTCGTCTGCGTCGTAGACGAGGAGGTCCTCGGGAGACTGATTCATGAAGATCCGGGCCTTGGAGGACCGGTATGACTGCTCTGAGCCGTGCCAGTCGAGATGATCGACGGCGACATTGGTGATGGCTGCGGCGGCCGGGTGGAAGGTCTCACAGAAGCGGAGCTGGAAACTCGACACCTCGACGACAACCGCATCGTGCCCTCGGTCGACATGATCGGACAGCGGCGAGCCGATGTTGCCGGTGGCAGGAGCGTCGAGGCCGGAGGCTTCCAGCATCGCCGAAGCGGCCTCGGTGACTGTCGTCTTCCCGTTGGTCCCGGTGACCGCGGCCAGCGGCACGTCGAGATGGCGCCAGGCGAACTCGATCTCACTCCAAACCGGGATCCCCCATTCCAACGCCTCGACGATGGGCACCGATCGCTCCGGAAAGCCCGGGCTGGTGACCACGACATCGATGCCGTTGAGGAGAACCGGGTCCCAACCACCCGCCGCCACCGGGAAGCCATGGTCCAGTGCCCGCTCCGGCTCCCCCTCGGTGTAGATGGTCACCGACGAGCCACGGCGTCGGGCCAGCCCGGCCGCGGCGAGACCGGAGACACCTGCTCCCAGGACTAGCACGCGGCTCACAGCAGGCCCTCGAGGAATATGAAGTCGCCATAGAAGAACCCGAGGCCCAGGGCGACTCCGAGCCCGGTGAGGATCCAGAAGCGTATGACGACCGTCGTCTCGGGCCAGCCTCCGAGGTCGAAGTGATAGTGGATCGGCGACATGCGAAAGATGCGTTTACCGAACAGTCGGAAGCTGGCGACCTGGAGGATCACGGATGCCGTCTCCGCCACGAATATCGCCCCGAGGACGACGAGAAGCAGGCTCGTGTTGGTCAGTAGCGCCAGGGCGGCGAGAAGGCCGCCGATCCCCTGGGAGCCGACATCGCCCATGATGATCTTCGCCGGCGGGGCGTTCCACCAAAGGAACCCGAGGATGGCGCCGAACATCGCGGCCGAGATCACCGCCAGCTCCAAAGGATCCACGGACTCGTACACCCGCGGATTCCTGAACTGCCAGAACGCGATGACGGTATACGAGGCGACGACCAGCGCCGACGAGCCCCCGGCGAGACCGTCCATCCCATCGGCGAGATTCACCCCGTTGGCCCACCCCGTGAGCATCAGCAGCACCCAGATCACGAAGAAGGCGCCGAGATCGATCCCGAGCGGTCTGACGAAGGAGATCTCCGTGACCACTCCCGCCTCGGTGGCGCCCCATGCGAACAGGGCGGCGATGGCGAGCTGGCCGCCGAACTTTGCCGACTTGGAGAGACCGAGGGACCTCTTGTTGGAGTACTTGATCCAATCGTCGAGGAACCCGACCAGGGCCATCCCCGCCAGGGCGAACATGGCGAGCAGCCCCCCGTCACTCAGGGGTGTGAATTCCAGGCCGAGGCCACCAGCAGTCACCACTCTGACGTGGGACACCAGGTACCCGATGACCGCGGCAACCACGAACACCACCCCTCCCATGGTTGGGGTGCCCTGTTTGTGGCCGTGCATCCCGGCGATCTCCTCCTGGATGAACTGGCCGATCTCGCGCCGTCTGAAGAAGCGGATGGCGTAGGGCGTGCCGAAGATGGAGACCAGGAGGCCGACGGCGGCGGCGGTGAGCAGCGGGATCACGTCTTCATGCTCCCCGAATCGGGTTTCAACCCGGCGGACCCTCTCCGGCCGGCCAGGACCTCGCGGGCGATCTCGCGATCGTCGAAGGGGAGGATCTGCCCATCGATCTCCTGACCCGTTTCGTGCCCTTTGCCCAGGATCAAGACGACGTCGCCCGGCATGGCCAGGGCGATTGCCTTCTCTATCGCGGCGCGCCGATCGACCTCAACGATCACATGCGACCCCCGAGCGGCTCCGGACGCCACCTCGGACAGGATCTTCTCGGGATCCTCCGAGCGCGGGTTGTCGCTGGTGAGCACGGCGACATCGGCCTGCGCGGCCGCACTCCCCATCAGTGGGCGCTTCTCTTGATCCCGGTCACCACCGGCCCCCACCACCGCAATGACCATTCTCTCGGCAACGGAGCGGGCCACGGATATCGCTTGTTGGATGCCAGCAGGTGTATGTGCGTAGTCCACGATCACATGAACGGGCCCGTCCCCGAATACCTGCTCGAAGCGTCCCGGCACGCCATTCAGCATCCCGAGGCCCTCCCCGACCTCCTCGACGGTGACACCCAGGGCCAGGCAACAGCCTGCCGCTACCAGTGCGTTCTCGACGTTGAAACCTCCGATCAGGCTCGATCGAACCTGCACCGACCCCCGCTCCGTGAGGAGCTCGAACGAAGAGCCCCGAAGCGACGTCCTCACCGACCGCGCCTGCACCGACCCGTCGCCACCCACCGTGATCGTGGGCATGGCGGCCCAACGGGCGATATCCGCGCCAACCGGATCGGCCACGTTGATGACAGCCGTGCCCACTTCGTAGTCCTCGAACAGACGCGCCTTCGCCCTCCGGTAGGACTCCATGGTCCCGTGAAAGTCGAGATGGTCTTGGGAGAAGTTGGTGAACGCGGCCACCTGGAACTTGGTCCCGACGACACGGCTCATCTCCAGGGCGTGGGAGGACACTTCGGCTGCCACCACCTCCGCTCCGAGCCCTCTCATGTCGGCGAGCAGCCGCTGGAAGTCGGTGGCTTCAGGCGTGGTGCGCGCCGAAGGGAGGATGGTCTCGCCCACCCCGGTTCGCACAGTGCCTATCAGACCCGTGAGGCGCCCGGCGTGGTTCATGAGGGACTCGACGTAATGGGTGACCGTCGTCTTGCCGTTGGTACCGGTCACGCCCACCACAGCGACATCCGTCGAGGGGTCGCCGTGCACCCTCGCCGCCATGGGCCCCATCGTCGACCTGGTGTCGTCTACCACGATCTGGGCGGCGGCAGTGTCCTGGGCGCTCTCGACCGCAACTGCCGGCGAACCGGCCCGAACTGCCGGGCCCACAAAGGCGTGGCCGTCGTGGCTGGCGCCACGCACAGCCACGAACAGCACCGCCGGGCCCGCCATCCGGGAATCGTGGGTCACGTCCTCGAGAGGGATCCCGGGGTCGCCGATCACCTTGCCACCGACCAGCGCGGAGATCTCCCCGACGGTGCTACCCGGCGGGGGCATCCGGCGACACTCCCAGTCGGTGCAGGGCTTGCTCCATCACTTGTGCGAAAACCGGAGCCGCGGCAGCTCCACCGGTCCGAAAGCGGTAGGAGGGGGCATCGATGAGCACCGCCACCACCACCCTTGGATCGCTCATCGGTGCCATTCCGACGAAGGACGCCCTCGTCACCTCGGTGTACCGGCCGTCTTCGCCCAGCTTGTTCGCGGTCCCGGTCTTGCCCCCGACCCGGTACCCCTCGACCGTCGCGGCCTGGCCGGTTCCCTCGTCGACCACGTTGGCGAGGAGCTGCTGCATGAGCACGGCGGTCTCCTCCGAGACCACCTTCCTGGTTTCCAGCCCGGCGACCTCCTGGTTCCCGTCGACATCGGTGGTGGAAGCCACGATGTGAGGGGCGGTCCAGACTCCGTCGTTCCCGATCGCTGCATATGCGGCGGCCATCTGGAGGGGAGTGGCCGCAACCGAGTACCCGATCGCTGCCGAAGCCCAGCACGTCTCGCATCCCGCCTCGAAGTTGAGGGTGCCGGGAGCCTCCACCGAGTAGTCCACCCCGGTCTGCGAGCCGAGCCCGAATTTCTCGATGTACGACACGAGCCTGTCTTGGCCCAGTGTGTCGGCGATGAGGATCGTCCCCACGTTGGACGACCTCGTGAATATCTCGGCCACGGTCATATTCGCCGTCTCGTGCTCCTCGAAGTCGCGGTAGCAGCCGAACAGGTCATCGTCTGCGGAACGACAGGCATCGGGCCGCAGTTCCAGGATGTCGGCCACGTCGGAGAAGACGGTCCCCGTCTTCACCTCACCTTCCTCCAGCGCTGCGGCGACCGTTATCAGCTTCTGGGTAGAGCCCGGCTCGTACACACCGCGCACGATGAAGTTCTTGAAGGCATGACAGGTGGGGTCTTGGGACGCATCGCAATTGGCGTCCATCGTTTGTCTCACCTGGGGATCGAACACCGGGGCACCCGACATCGCCAGGATCCCGCCTGTCTCCACGTCCACGACCACCACCCAGCAAGACTCGGCGCTGGTCCGCTCCACGGCGGTGAGACACGCCTGCTGGGTCTGATACTGCAAGGGGAGGTCGATGGTCGTGTTGAGATCCGTTCCCGGGACGGCAGGCACGATGTCGGTCATCCCCTGAGGGATGATGCGCCCCTCCAGGTCTCTTTCGAACACCGCTTTCCCGGGTACGCCGCGTAGCGACTCGTCGTAGATGTACTCCAGGCCCTCCTGCCCGTTCCCGTCGATGTCGACGAACCCGGTGACATGGGCTGCCACCGAACCTGCCGGGTAGATCCTGGTTGCCTCGGGATGGGTGTAGATCCCTCTCACCCCCAGACCGAGGATCTGCTCGGCGACACCTGGCTCGACCTGACGCTTCAGGTACACGAAGTCGCGCTCAGACTCGAGTCTGGTCAGGAGATCCTGCGAGTCCACGCTCAGCAGACCGCCAATCTGCTGTGCCACCCAGAGTGGCTCCGCGACCTGCTCCGGGTTGGCCCAAATGCTCTGGGCCTCGACCGTCATCGCCAGCAGCTCGCCGTTTCGGTCGTAGATCTTGCCCCGCTGCGGTGCCAGGTCGCGGGTGACCAGCCGCTGGTCGAGGCCCTGTCCCGCCAGCTCTTCGGCCTGCACCACCTGGACCTGGAACAGACGGAAGCCGAGCCCGAGCAGGGCGATGACCAGCCCGAGCCCGATCACTGCAACCCTCATCCGCGAGCGGTCGGGCTTGGTGGCGGCCGTGGCGGCAGCCACCGTCTAAGTCCTCGGCCGCGACTCCGGTGGTCGGGAACGACCTGTTCCCTCCGGAAGCCCGGCTCCAGCGCGCCGTCGGGTCCTCATTGTCTCACCGCGTCATCGTTGGAGACCACAGCAGGGCCCCCGAGATCCACCAGCAACTGCCGTGTGTTCTGGGGGATGACCAGACCAAGCTCCTCCGCCAGAGGTGCAATCCGGGCCGGGTTCTCCATCCGCGCGATCTCGAGGCGAAGCTGCTCGTTCGTTGCCTCCTGCTCGGCGATCGCACGGTTCAGCCGATCGAGCTCGAATGCCGACTTGTCGAGAGACGTCCGGGCGAAGCCCAGCCCGAGAAAGGCGACGACTCCAATCAGGACCATCATCATCCAGGGGGCCAGTGCCGGCCGCAGCCTCGTCTGCCGCCCCCGTAGCACACGGAGCCCCTGGCGGCCAGCGGGCTGCCGGAGTGGGCGCGCCGCCGTCATGCGGCCACCTTCTCGGCCGCCCTGAGCACCGCGGAGCGGGCCCGGTTGTTGACCTCGATCTCGTCGGTCGAGGGTCTGATCGGCTTCCTGGTCAGGATGCGAAGCTCCGCGCTCCTGCCACACCCGCACACCGGTAGGTCCGGTGGGCAGACACAGCCAGTGGCGCCTCGGGCGAAGCGCTGCTTGACGATCCGATCCTCGAGGGAGTGATAGGAGATCGCCACGACCCTCCCCAGCGGGCGCAGGATCCCGATCGCCTGCTCGAGTCCCGCACTGACCGCGTCCAGCTCCTCGTTCACCGCCATGCGAAGCGCCTGGAAGGTCCGACGAGCTGGATGGCCCGCCCGACGGCGTGCCGCCGGGATCGCGGCGGCAACGACGTTGGACAACTGGGTGGTGGACTCATAGGGACGGCCGTCCACGATCGCACGGGCAATCCGACGAGCCAGCGGCTCCTCTCCGAAGCGATAGATGAGGTCGGCGAGACGATCGGCCGGCCATTCGTTGACGATTTCGGCGGCGGTGTGCGGCGCATCGGGCCCCATCCGCATGTCGAGCGGGCCGTCCTTCCGGTATGAGAAACCCCGCCCCGGCTCGTCGAGCTGGTGGGAGGAGACGCCGAAGTCGAACAGGACTCCTGCGATCGGCTCGTCGGTCAAGCTGGCCACCAGTCGCCCGAGGTCGGCGAAGTTGCCCTCGACGAAGGCCACGCCGAGGGCGGAGGCGTTGGCCAGCGCCTCAGGATCGCGATCTATCGCCACAACCGTCACACTCTCTCCGAACTCGTCCAGCAATCTGCGGGTGTGCCCCCCACCGCCGAACGTCGCGTCGACCACGACACCCGGCAGCACTGGGGCCAGCAACCCGGCCACCTCATGCTCCAGGACCGGCCGGTGGAAGTCCCGGCCTCGCTTATCCCGGTCCTGGTTCATGGCCAGCCCCCCGGGCGCTGGTACCAAAGGAAGCGGGCGGAGTCAGGGGCCTTCCATTGGTTCCGGGGGGCTGGCGATGAACCAGCCACGATCTGGCTGCAGCTACTCGTCCTCCTCCAGATATCTCCGATCGCCTTCGGCACGGTCGGTGATATAGAGCTCCTTGTTCCAGAGCTCGACGTGGTCATAGACGCCGATCACCGCTATCTCGCTCCCCGCCTCCAGGGAGGCGAAGAGCCGCAGGTCCGGCTTGACCAGGACCCGGCCCGACTTGTCCAGCTCCTGAAGGTCGGCGCCTGAGAACACCGTTCGAGAGAAGCGGCGCCCGGTCCGGTTCTGGGGCTCTGACCTCACCTCTGCCGCCCTTGCCTCGAACTCACCGGTCGGGAATAGGACGAGCTGCCCGTCCTGACCCTTGGTGACGACACAACCGTCTTCGAGATCACGGCGAAAACCGGAGGGCATGACCACCCGGCCCTTCCCGTCGAGACTGTGGTAGTACTCGCCGAGGAACACTTCTCTGTTTCTCCGTCCGTCCTCATTCCATCGACCCCGCTTCTCATGGGCCGTTCGACCCACTATGGCCCACTTTGCCCCACATGTCAACCTTTTCCCCCACTGACGACTCCCATGGCGACACAAGACCACCTCGGGATGAGTGAAAGCGACCGAACCCGCCGGTGTCAGCGACTGGAGCCGAGAAGCGAACTCGGCTCTGCCGGGTTGGGGTTGTCATGCAGCGGCCGGTGCCACCAGCCGACGTCATGCCACTTCCCCAGCTTGAAGCCGGCACGAGGGAAGACACCTATCGGGCGGAAGCCCACCGCGATATGGAGTGCCTCACTTCCCGGGTTGGGCTTGGTCACACCGGCGAAGACATTGGCGAAACCGGCCTTACCGAGCTCGTCGATCAATGCCGAGTAAAGGAACTTGCCCAGACCCCGGCCCCGAACCTCCACATCGAGGTAGATGGCGGTCTCAACCGACCATCGGTAGGCGGCCCGGTCCTTGAAAGGGCCCGCATATGCATACCCGCCCACCTCACCGTCGATATCGAGAACCAGCCAGGGGTAGCCCGAGGTGACCGTTCCGATCCGATGCCCGATCACCTCGGCACTCGGTGGCTCCAATTCGAAGGAGATAGCAGTGTGCTGGACGATCGGGGAATAGATGCCTGCGATGGCCCCGGCGTCGTCGGGTGTCACCGGGCGAACCCGTGTCATGTCGTCAGGCGACTTCGAGATACGGATGCCAGGACGGGTCCACCTGATAACCGGTGGATGCATAGATCCAGGCGTAGCGACGCGGTGGGCCCGGCGTGGTGGTGAGACGGAGGCCGGCTTCGGTCGGGAGCCTGTCTCCTTTGGAGATGTTGCACGGGCGACAGCACGCCACCACGTTCTCCCAGGTGTGGTCACCGCCACGTGACCTGGGCAGGATGTGATCGAGTGACTCGGCCGGCGCCCCGCAGTACTGACAACGGTGCCCATCCCTCCCGAACACGGCCCGCCGCGTCACGGGGGCCGCCCGGCGATAGGGAACCTTGACGAAGCGGTTGAGACGCACCACCGAGGGAACCTCGACCAGCTCGCTCTCCGAGGCCCAGACCTCGTCCTTGCCCACCACCACACTCGCCTTCTGGTTGAGGACGAGCACGACCGCCCGGCGGGTGGTCACCACCGACAGTGGCTCGTAGCTGGCGTTCAATACGAGGACCCGTGCCATGAGAACGATGCTCCGGGAAGACGTTACCAATCGCCCTGGGGGTTTCCCTGCTCCGGGCCGTCGGGCGTGTCGATCACCCCGATCGCCCGGCCAACCGCCAGCGGCAGAGCAAGTGTCCAGCCATCGACGATGTCGGCGTGACCCGACATCTCTGTCGTGCCGTCGGTGGCCACGACGCCGAGGTCTCCCTCCTCAGAGAGGGTGACCCTCGTTATCTCCAGCGGGACACGGCCCAGCACCTGGGACCAGGCTTCGGTCAGACCCTGGGCGATCGCAGTGGGTGTCGATGGGACCAGGCGGAAGGAGCGGATCGCGGTTCCTATGACCTCGACCCTGGCCCCGCCCTGCACCGGCGAGATGCGAACATCGACCCCGAGTGCCGCTCTTGCCTGTGACTGACGGTTGCCAATCTCGAGACTGGAGGGGTCGCCGGCCCTGACCCCGTAGGCCACCAGAAGGGCCCGGACGGCCTCCAGCACCTCCGACTCGTCGGCGTCTTCGCTGAGCTTGACCTTGATCCCGGACTCGATCTCGTCGATGTCGAGTGACACCGAAGCCACTCCCGGGATGTCCTGGAGTCTCTCGACCAGCTTCTCTCTCATGACGTCGCCCGCATTCTCCGTCGCCACGAGAGATATGAGGCCAGATCCTCGGCCCGGGCTGGGGTGGAGCCGTCCCCGTAGGCGGTTTGCAGGCGCCATTCCAGGTAGTCGGAAGACGGGAGCAGGCCACCCCTCTGTCGCATGGACAGGGCGGCTCTGAGCGCCTCCCATAACAAGATGGGCCTGCCCGCCAGTGCTAGCAGGCCCCTGCCCAGTCCAGGCCCGCGGTGCATGGATCGGTTGGACACTCCCCGGGGAACCTTAGCTACGTAAGAAACCGTCTATCGGTAGAGTCCTGACCCAAAGAATCGACGAGGGAGGGTCGTTTTGGCCGAGGTATCCCCCCAACAGATCGAGACGTTCTCCAAGCGATTCGACGCGATCGCGAGCAACGTCGAAAAGGTCATCCAGGGGAAGCGGGACGTGGTGGAATTGGCCATACTCGCACTGGTGGCCGAGGGCCACGTGCTGGTCGAGGACGTGCCTGGTGTCGGGAAGACCCAACTGGCCAAGTCGATCGCACGCTCGATCGACAGCGTGTTCCAGCGAGTCCAGTTCACCCCCGACCTCCTCCCCTCCGACGTGACCGGGGTGTCGGTGTGGGACCGCAACCGAAACGAGTTCGAGTTCAAGCCGGGCCCCATCTTCGCCAACATCGTGGTCGGCGACGAGATCAACCGGGCCAGCCCCAAGACGCAATCGGCCCTCCTCGAGGCCATGGAAGAGCGCCAGGTGACCTCGGATGGCGTGACGCGGCAGCTGCCTCTCCCCTTCATGGTCATGGCGACCCAGAATCCGCTCGAGCACGAAGGGACCTATCCCCTGCCCGAGTCCCAGCTCGACAGATTCATGATGCGGGTCGTGATCGGCTATCC
>JBMDXS010000064.1:0-11686 GCA_048595045.1 Acidimicrobiia bacterium | reverse complement strand
AAGGTCTGGTAGGGCGTCGGCCATTTCGGAGAGGGCCCTGTCGAGGATGGCGCCGCTGGTCCCTTCCAACCCTCCCCACAGTCTCCACCATGACTGGTCCAATGACGGTTGCAGGATCAGGAACTGGTCGTCCGTCGTCCGCTGTTCCTCCTCAGCGGTGATCCGGGCTCGTAGGGCTGCTTCCCGGTGGACTCCGGCCACGTCGAGATGCTCCAACAGTCCGATCTTGTCCGGAATCTTGGAGACCGCTGCGATCCGATCCAAAGACACACCCGATTCGAGGGCTTCCCGTAGGTCCGGCCGGTCAACCGTCCGACGCATGGTCCGGACCAGGGATCGGGCCGTGTCCAGGCTCACATCGAGCCGACCCGCCACCCATTCGGACAGACTCTTGCAGCCATCACCGGTGGCCACCTGCCGGTAATCGATTTCCTCTAGATCGGCCAGCTGCTCTGCATTTAGCCGGCTGATCTCAGCCTGGCGGTGGAGCATCCGCTGTTCCAACTGATCCGTACTGGTCGTACTATCGAACATATGTTCGTATCGTACAACCCGCCACCGACAGGAACTACCCCCTTGGATTCCAAATCAGCAAAAAAGACCCGATACCCGACCGGCCGTCCCCATTCCTGTTATCTGGCGGGTGATGGATGACAATTGGAGCGGTGAAGACTTCGCCGCGGTGATACTTCCCTTCGGTGGCGCCATGAGCCCGGTCTCGTCGACGATCTGTGGCCGGCGCGTCCTTATCCGAAGATCTGCGGGGATCGACGAATGCTGCGCCCCATCGTGCAGCCCGGCGGCCGAACCAAACCTGTCTTCGGTTTTGATCGACGGCGCCGCCAATCCTTCGCCGCACCGACTCTCCCGGTTACCTTGATCCGGAAGCCGGCCCTGGGAGGACGGGATGATTCTCGATTTCTTCAGCGAGTTGAACTGGCTCGCCGTCATCGTGGCCACGATCGCCTGGTTCGCATTCAGCGCCATCTGGTATTCGGTGCCACCGCTGAGCAAGGCATGGCAGGACGCCTCCAAGGTGGACATGGCTGCCGACGGCCCGCCGTTGGCCGTGCTGTTCATCCCGACTCTCATCGGCTACTTCGTCACGACGGTTGTGATCGGCCTCATCGTCGAGGCGATCGGGGTCACAGAGATCGGGGACGGCGTGATCCTCGGCGTCGTGCTCGGGATCGGCTTTGGCGCAGTGAGCGCCCTGGTCACCCAGGTCTATGAGCGAAAGGGATCCAACTACTGGCTGATCAACGGGATCAACGCGGTGATCGCCTATGCGATCGTCTCGGTGATCCTGACCGCGTGGCAGTAGCTAGACGAGCGAGAGCTCCTCGATCACCCCTTCACGGATCCAGAATCCCCTGATCTCATCGGGGGAGGCGATCAGGTGCATCCAGTCCGGATCCAACGCTGCATGGACGTCGATCATCGACGGCATGGCAGTCCCTCCCGGGTGGGAGTGGAACACACCGCCGATCTCCCAGCCCATCGTCTCGGCGTGACTCATGGCATGGAAATGCTCGTCGGGGTCGATCGTGAATGTGACGGGTGACGGGTCGGCGTTGGTCAGGGGATAGGCGAATCTGATGCCGCCTTCACCATCGATGGCGAGCAGTCCACAGCACTCGTCGGGTGCGCATTGCGCGGCGTGGGCCAGGATGGCCAGCCTGATCTGATCAGGCAGACGTGGCACGGGCCACATTGCCCGCCGGCCTGCAAGCTTGGTCGTACTCGACCAGCATCGGCGGGCGGTCGGGGTCGGCGCACGCCGGGCACCCAGGGTCCCGGCCGATGGTCACCGTGTCGAAAGACTCGTCGGGGGCGTCGTAGATCAGCAGCTTGCCCACCAATGGCTCACCCAGCCCGAGCAAGAGCTTGATCACCTCCATCGCCTCGATAGACCCGATGATCCCGGGCAGCACTCCCAGCACTCCGGCCTCGGCGCAGGAGGGAGCCAGCTCGGGGGGTGGTGGCTCGGGGAAGAGACAGCGGTAGCAAGGCCCGTCGTAAGGGGCGAACACCGAGACCTGGCCCTCGAACCTGAAGATCGAGCCGTGGACCACCGGCACTCGCAGATGGAGGGATGCATCGTTGACCAGGTAACGGGTGGGGAAGTTGTCACCACCGTCGAGCACCACGTCGTAACCGGCCATGATGTCCAGCGCGTTATCGGCTCCGAGCCGCTCGTTATGCGTGATCACCTTGACGTCGGGGTTGAGAGCTGCGATCGCCTCGCGGGCGGACTCGGTCTTGGCCATGCCCACCCTGTCGAGGTTGTGCAGCACCTGACGCTGCAGGTTGGTGCGATCGACGACATCGAAGTCGACGATTCCAATCCTCCCCACCCCGGCGGCGGCCAGGTAGAGGGCGGCAGGTGAGCCCAGCCCACCGGCACCGATGAGGAGCACACTGGAGTCGAGGAGGCGGGCCTGGCCCACCTCTCCAACCTCCTGCAAGAGAACGTGGCGGGAGTAACGGTCGCGTTGTTCGGCGGTGAGGCCCTCACCGGTGGTCCATGGTCGCCCCTCGGCCTTCCAGCGGTCGAACCCGCCAGCGAGGGAGTACACGTGTTTGTATCCCATGTCCGTGAGGCTCACCGCAGCGAGGGCCGAGCGGGCCCCACCGGAGCAATAGAGGACGAGGGGCCGGTTGGAGTCCGGGATCATGCCGGCGATGTCCCGCTCCAGGATGCCGCGTGGGAGGAGCCGGGCCCCTCGCAGCGCCCCCTGCTCGTGCTCTCCACTCTCCCGGACGTCGATCAGGACGAACTCGGCGAGCCTTGCCTCGAGCGCCTCCGGGCTGATCTCGGTGATCCGCTCCTTGGCGCTGCCCACCAGGTCCCGATAGGACGTCATCGGGGCCCGACCGCCGGGTCCGGGGCCTCGGGATCGATCTGGTAGCGGTCGTGGGCGTCGCGGACCACCGTCCCATCGATCGCGCCCTGTGCGGCCAGCGTGGATAGCGAGGCGGCGACGACATGCCCGGCATCGACCTCGAAGAAGCGTCGCAGCGCTTTGCGGGCGTCCGATCTACCGAAGCCGTCGGTGCCCAGAGTGGTGAACGGGCCCGGGACCCAACGGTGGACCTGGTCGGGAACCAACTTCATGTAGTCGGTGACCGCGATGATCGGGCCACCTACCTCGGAGAGGAGTCGGGTCACCGTCGGCACCCGCGGCTCCTCGGTGGGGTGGAGCAGGTTCCACCTGGTAACCGAGCGGGCCTCGTCGCGTAGCCGCTTGTAAGACGTGGCCGACCAGAGCTGGGCGCTCACGTCGTAGTGCTCGGCCAGATCCTCTGCCGCCTGCCTTGCCGCCAGGTTGGCCGAGCCGGAGAAGAGGATCGCCACCTTCGGTCCGGACACGTCAGGGCCTTCGGCCCATTTGTAGAGACCGTCGACGATGCCCTGCTCGACCCCTTCGGGGCGCTCCGGCTGTGGGTGGTTCTCGTTGTACAGGGTCAGGTAGTAGAAGATGTCCTCGGGCTGGTCTCCGTACATCCGCTTCAGCCCGTGCTCGACGATGGTCCCCACCTCGTAGGCAAAGGCCGGGTCGTAGGCCTGACACACCGGGACCGAGGTGGCGAGAAGGAGACTGTGCCCATCCTGATGCTGGAGGCCCTCTCCCTCCAGTGTCGTCCGCCCTGCGGTTGCCCCGAGCAGGAACCCTCGCGTGCGCGAGTCGGCCGCAGACCAGATCAGGTCTCCCACCCTCTGGAACCCGAACATCGAATAGAAGATGAAGAAGGGGACCATGGGGATCCCACGAGTGGCGTACGACGTACCCGCCGCGATCCAGGACGCCAGCGAGCCGGCCTCGGTGATGCCCTCCTCCAGGATCTGCCCGCTCTGACTCTCCGCGTAGGAGAGGATCATGGATGCGTCGACGGGCTCGTACAGCTGGCCTTTAGAGGCGTAGATCTTGAGCTCTCTGAACAACGAGTCCATGCCGAAGGTGCGTGCCTCGTCGGGGACTATGGGGACGACGTGTTGGCCAAAGCCCTCTGTCCGGGCCAGATTCCGAAGCAGCCGGGTGAATGCGGTGGTCGTCGAGGCCTCGATCTTGCCAGAGCCTGCGTACACCTCGGCAAAGGCCTCCGGTGCCGGGAGCTGAAGCGACGATTCGGGCACCACCCGGCTGGGGAGGAACCCACCCAGTTCCTGGCGACGTGAATGCAGATACTCGTGCTCGGGTGTGCCCGGAGCAGGGCGAAAGTACGGGGGGATGCTCTCTCCTGCCAACGCTTCCTCGGGGATCTCCTCCTGGAGATGGAGCCTCTCCCGCAGACCCATGAGCTGCTGGTTTGTCATCTCCTTGATCTGATGCGTGGCATTACGTCCTTCGACGTCAGGGCCCAGGGTCCACCCCTTGATCGTCTTGGCCAAGATGACCGTCGGCTTGCCGTTGCCGAGCTCGGTGGCGACCTTGTAGGCGCTGTAGATCTTCTTGAAGTCGAGGCCGCCCCGACGCAGAGCCCAGATCTCGTCGTCGGTCATCTCGGCCACCATCTCCTTGGTGCGGGGATCCTTCCCGAAGAAGTGATCCCGCACATACGCCCCGTTCTCCGCCTTGTAGCGCTGGTACTCGCCGTCGACGGTGGTGTTCATGACGTTGATCAGGGCCCCCTCGTGGTCCCGGGCGAGGAGGGCGTCCCATCCTGAACCCCAGATCACCTTGATCACGTTCCACCCCGCTCCGCGGAACACCGACTCGAGCTCGGTGATGATCTGCCCGTTGCCTCGAACCGGCCCGTCGAGGCGCTGCAGGTTGCAGTTGACCACCCAGGTGAGGTTGTCCAGACCCTCGCGTGAGGCCAATGAGATGGCGCCCAGTGTCTCCGGCTCATCGACCTCACCGTCGCCGATGAAGCACCACACCCTTGACTTCGACGTGTCGTCGAGCTCCCGGTTGTGGAGATACTTGTTGAATCGGGCGTGATATATGGAGTTGATCGGTCCCAGGCCCATCGAAACCGTGGGGAACTCCCAGAAATCCGGCATCAGTCGGGGGTGGGGGTAAGACGACAGCCCGTCGCCGTCGATCTCGAAACGGAAGTTGTCGAGATGCTTCTCGTCGAATCTGCCCTCGAGGAAGGCACGGGCATAGATGCCGGGGGCGGCATGGCCCTGCACGTAGACGTGGTCACCGCCACCTTCGGCGCTCTTGCCCCGGAAGAAGTGGTTGAAGCCGACCTCGTAGAGAGTCGCCGACGAGGCAAATGTGGAGAGGTGGCCTCCGATGCCCTTGGACCGATGGTTCGCCTTGATCACCATGACGGCCGCGTTCCAACGGATGAAGCGCCTGATCCGGCGCTCGATGTGCTCGTCGCCGGGGAACGCGGGCTCCTCCTCGGGCGGGATGGTGTTGATGTAGGGCGTGGTTATGGCACCGGCGATGCCGACGTTGGTCTCATGGGCACGCTCGAGGAGCTTGGCCACCAGATACTTGGCCCGGTCGGATCCCTGCTCCTTGACCACCGCGTCGAGCGAATCGAGCCACTCCTGGGTCTCGACCGGGTCGGAGTCCGGCATCTGATGGACGTATTCGTCGCCGAGGGTCCGGCTCAGATCGGCTGTCATCCCAAAAAGCCTAGTGAGCGGTCGGGTCTCTCTTTCAGGGGCTTCCGGCTGCCACCGCCGTGTCACGAGCACCTGCCAACCAGTCCCTCACCACCGCGAGAAAGCGCTGGGGTGCGTCCATCTGCGGGGTGTGACCGGTGTCGTCGAGCTGGGCCAGGTGCCAGTCGGGCCGCAGCGTGCACAGCCATTCCACCGAGGTCGGCGAGACGATGTGGTCCGATGTCCCCTGCACCACCAGGGTTGGAGCCTCGATGGACAGGATCATCTCCATGTACTCAGGCCGGCGCGAGTAGAGACGTGCGATCGATGTGGCGGTCCGGGCGGTGGCATGCTCGGCCCAGGGCAATCCTTTTCGAATCCGGGCCATCTCCCGGGACTCCTCGATGAGCGACATCGGGACCCGCCCCGGTTTGTGTGTGATCATCGCCATGCTCTTGCGTACCAGCTCCTCAGGTGTGTTCCTCCGGATGAAACGCCGTCCGTAGGCCTCACCGAGGCCGGGCGTTGCCTGGATGGCGAGCCGTATCGCGGTGGGCCAGTCCATGCGTGGATCGGGCAGGATCGGAGGCGTGGCCGGGCAGACCAGGACGAGACGATCGATCAGATCGGGCCGTCGGGCGGCCACCAGCTCGGCGAGCAGGCCACCCGTGGAGTTCCCGATCAGGGTCGAACGCCGTTCCAGGGTCTCCAGGTAGCTGATGACGGAATCGCGGTGTGTGTCGAGCCGATAGTCGGCCCGAGGTGGGCTCAACCCGAATCCGGGCAGGTCGATGGCCCTGACCGCCCCGAGGTCGCTGAGTGATGGCCCGACCGCGTTCCAGTTGGTGGTGGACCCTCCCAGACCGTGGATGAGGACGATGGCCGGACCCGATCCCCCGAAATCGACTTCGTGGATGGGGCCTTCTGGGGTCGGCACATACCGGCTCATCGTCAGAGGCTACCCGGGACCGCTCTTACACTCGCTCCGATGAGACTGCTCCTGGTGAGCACCTACGAACTGGGGCGCCAACCGGTCCACCTCGCCTCTCCCGCCGCCGCCCTGTCCGCGGCCGGCATCGAAGTGGACACCATCGATCTCGCCGTGGAGCCCTGGGACCCCGCCCGTCTCGATGCGGTAGACGCGGTCGCCTTCTCGGTACCCATGCACACCGCGATGCGTCTTGCTGTCCCCATTGCCGAGACAGTCAGGCAGCTTCGGCCCGGTATGCCCATCGCCTTCTACGGGCTCTATGCCGGTGTCGGCGCCAATGGATCCGATGTGGCCGACACTCGTCTCGTCGGTGAGTACGAGCCGGGTCTGGTCGCTTGGGCTCGCTCGATACAGGCCGACGGGCGCTTGGTCACGGACCCAGGGCGCTCCCGATTCAGTCGGCCGCAGCGTGCCGGACTTCCTCCCCACGACGCATATGCACGGCTCGAATGGGAGGGCGAGACTCGTCGCGCTGCCGCGGTGGAGGCGTCGCACGGTTGCCGACACCGATGCCGCCACTGCCCCGTCCCGTCGGTTTACGACGGCAGACTGCGTGTGGTCGGGGCCGAGGCGGTCCTGGCCGACATCGACCAGCTCGCCGGGGACGGGGTGAGACATGTCACCTTTGGCGACCCTGACTTCTTGAACGCCCCCCGGTACTCGCTCGACATCCTTCGTGCGGCGCATTCCGCCCACCCGGATCTCACCTATGACATCACCGTGAAGGTGGAGCACGTCCTCGATCATGAGACGATCTGGCCGGAGATGGCTTCCCTTGGCGTGCTCTTCGTGGTCAGCGCCTTCGAGACCACCGATGAGCGCACCCTTGACATTCTGGATAAAGGTCACAACCCGGCGGGGATGTCCCGGGCCGTTTCGATCATGCGGTCGGCGGGTGTCCACATCCGGCCGACCTGGCTCCCGTTCTTCCCCTGGACGACACCACGGGAGATGGCCGACATCGCCCGATTCGTCGATGAGCACGGTCTGTGGGCTGCGACAGACCCGGTCCAACTGGCGATCAAGCTCTTGATCCCGGATGGCTCGCTGCTGGTGGAGCATCCCGCGGTGGCGCCTCATCTGATCGGCTACGACCCGGTGACCCTGACCTGGACGTGGCCGTTCGAGAATGCCACCACGGCGCGTCTGCACGGGGATCTCGACTCGATCGCGGCCGACGCCTCCGACTGCGGCGCTGAGGCCGAGGACACCCTCACGTTGATGCGGGCACGGATCGAGGAGGTATCCGGGGTCGTTCTCGGCCCTCTCCCGTGGTCTCCGCCGGCGCCCCGTCTCACCGAGAGCTGGTTCTGCTGTGCCGAGCCCACCGCCGCCCAGGGGGCGGCCGTCGGACTCAGCATCGGTAGGGTGCCCCTCGCATCGACCACGGGGAGCGGATGACGACGGTCCTGGCCGCCGAAGGGCTGAACAAGAGGTTCGACGACCTGGTCGCCGTCGACGGGGTCAGCTTCGAGATCGCCGAGGGGGAGACCTTCGGGCTGCTCGGCCCGAACGGCGCCGGCAAGACCACCTCCATCTCGATGGTGGCGGGTCTGTTGGAGCCCGACAGCGGGACCGTCCACGTAGGGGGCACCGCAATCAGGACGAGTTCGACTGACGGGCGGGCGGAGATCGGTCTCGTGCCACAGGAGCTGGCCATCTATCCGGACCTCACCGGGGCGGAGAATCTGAAGTTCTTCGGGCGGCTCTACGACATGACCGGTGACGAGCTGGAGAGGAGAGTGGGGGAGGTGCTGGAGGTCATCGGGCTCTCCGAGCGTAAGGACGACCTGACCCGCGAGTACTCCGGTGGGATGCAGAGAAGGTTGAACATCGGGATCGGGCTCCTGCATCGTCCCCGTTTGCTCATCCTCGACGAGCCCACGGTCGGTGTCGATCCCCAGTCGAGGAACTCGATCCTCGAGTCGGTGGAGGATCTGTCCGGGCAGGGCATCGCAGTTCTCTACACCACCCACTACATGGAAGAGGCCGAGAGGCTGTGTGACCGGGTTGCCATCATCGACGAGGGTGTGATCCAGGCCGAGGGGACCCGGCGTGAGCTGGTCTCGCTCGTTGGGCAGAAGGATCGGATCAGGGTCACCATGACCGGCGACGTCGAGGAGGTGGCCCGAATCGCGACGGAGCTGCCCAACGTGCACGGGGCCAGCGCCTCCGACTCTGGCGTCGACGTCCTCGCCGCGGAGGCCTCCACCCTGCTACCCGAGCTCCTGTCGAGAGTGTCGGCCGCCGGGGCCAACGTCACCGGAGTCGCCGTGTACGAGCCCAATCTCGAGGCAGTGTTCCTGCATCTCACGGGCAAGGCGCTGCGCGACTGACCATGGGCGCGGCGACCCGCATCGCGGGGAAAGACCTCAAGCTCCGCCTGCGCGATCGATCCGTCTTCATCCTCGGGATCATCACTCCATTGGCGCTGGCCTACATCTTCCATCTCGTCTTCGGAAACACCTTCTCGGCGGATTCCCTGGAGCTGCAGGTCGGTCTGGTCGATCTGGACGGGAGCGCCGTGTCGCAATCTTTGGGTGAGGTGCTCGCCGACCTCGACGCCGATGGGATTCTCGTCCTGTCCGAGTTCGATGATCCGGACGCGGCGGAGACCGCGGTCGAGGAGGGTGATATTGGGGCCTTCATCGAGCTCGAACCGGGGCTGGGCGACGCTGTCCTGATGAGTCAGCCCTTCACCATCGAGGTGGTAGGTGATGTGGACAGCCCGACGAGCACCCAGGTGGCCAGCTCCATCGCCTCGGAGTTCGGCTCCGCGGTCGAGCGGGCGCAGCTTTCGGTGGCCACCGCAGTCGGCCTGGGGCAGGGACCTCCTCCAGAGGAAGTGACGGCGTGGGGCCAGGAGGCGGCGCAGAGGCCACCGGCCTTCACCTTCACCGACGTGTCTGCCGACACACGGCAGCTCGACGCCAACACCTTCTTCGCAGCGGGCATGGCGGTGTTCTTCCTCTTCGTCACGGTCCAGTTCGGTGTGGTCGGGATTCTCGAGGAGAAGCAGGGAGGGACCATGGCGCGCCTCCTCGCCGCCCCGATCAGCCATGCCAGCGTGGTCACCGGCAAGGCGATCCTCTCCTTTGCCCTCGGGGTCATCTCGATGGTCGTCCTGATGGTGGCTACCCACTTCCTGATGGGTGCGCAATGGGGACCTCCTCTCGGCGTGGCCTTGCTCGTCGTCACGGGTGTGCTCGCCGCCACCGCGATCATGGGAGTCATTGCCGGGGCGGCGACCACTGCCGATGGGGCCGGCAACCTCGGCGCCATCATTGCGGTGATCCTGGGGATGCTTGGCGGGACCTTCTTCCCCATCGGGCAGGGCAACGAGTTCTTGGCCAGGCTGTCCTATCTCACCCCACATGCCTGGTTCATGCGAGGGCTGGCCGACATCTCGGGCGGGGCCGAGTGGACGGCGGCGTTGCCCGCTGCGGGAGCCCTTCTTCTCTTCTCCGTCGTGTTCGGAGCGGTGGCCTGGGCACTCCTCCAGAGGAAGCTGGGCAAATGAGGAAGATGGTTGCGATCGCCGCCTCAAACGTGAGGAGGATGTTGCGCGAACGCTCCAACATCTTCTTTGTCTTCATCTTCCCCATCGCACTCATCCTTCTCATAGGGGCTCAGTTCGGCGGGGACTTCGCCCCCGGTGTCGGGGTCTTCCAGGCCGATGACGACCCGCTGGCCGGCGCCATCACCGAAGAGATCCAGTCCGAGGATTCGTTGGCGGTGTCCATCTTCGAATCGAGCGGCGAGTTGACCGCCTCGGTCGAGCGCGGCACGGTCCAGGCCGGGGTCTTCATCCCACCCGGGGCGAGTGGCCAGGCCGAGGCGGGGACCCAGGTCGTGGTCGAGTTCCTGGCCCGGCCAGACGGAGCTGGACCCCAGCTCCAGTCGATAGTCAGCGCCGCAGTGGCACGGGTGATGACTCCCGTGGCAGCAGCGCAGTTCGGAGCCGAGAAGACCGACACCCCATTCGATCAGGCCCTGACCGTCGCCCGATCCCAGACGGCAGTGGCTCCCGGCCTGGACGTGGAGACCACGGCCGTTGGCGATTCCCTCTTCCCATCGACCCTGGGCCGATTCGATCTGGGGGCGGCCCAGCAACTCGTGCTCTTCACCTTTCTCACCGCCCTGGCCGGCTCGGCCGCCCTCATCCTCAGCCGGAAGCTCGGGGTATCCAGACGCATGCTCTCCACCCCGACCTCCATCGGCACCATCGTGTCGGGCGAGGGGGCGGGGCGATGGGCCGTGGCGATGCTCCAGGGCATCTACATCGTCGTCGTCACCTATCTCCTGTTCCGGGTCGATTGGGGCGACCCCTGGGGGGCGCTGGTCATCCTCATGATGTTCTCGGCGGTTGGCGCGGGCGCCGGGATGCTGATGGGCGCCGTCTTCAGCAACGATCAGCAGGCCGGTGGCATCGGGGTCGTGCTCAGCCTCGGTCTGGCCGCGTTGGGTGGCTGTATGGTCCCCATCGAGCTGTTCTCGCCCACCATGACCCGGGTCGCACATCTGACTCCACACGCATGGGCACTCGACGGGTTCGCCGAGTTGGTCCGGCGTGAGGGAACCGTGGCCGACATCCTCCCCGAGCTCGGTGTTCTCACCGTCTATGCCGCCGTCCTCCTGGTGCTGGCGGGATGGCGGCTCCGGCAGGTGTTGACCAGGCCATGAGTCGAGTGAGATGTAATGGCTGATCAGCAGATCGAGCCCGTCGGCTGTCTCGGGCGACTGCTCACGTTGCTCGGGATCCTCTGGCTTGGTGTTGTCGTCTTCGCCGGGGTGTTCGGGCTCCGTGACAATCCGGGGACCGTCGGCGCTCTGATCGGGAGCACGGTCCCCGCGCTCCTCTTCCTCGCCGCCGGCCGTGCACTGAGCCGACGCGCCGCCGCCCGCCGGGAGACGGTCCCGGTCACATCGCCAGCCGAGCGGCCCTTCAGGACCTCGACATCGTCGGCAGACTCGCCTGCTCCCCGATCTCCGACGCCGGTCGCACCACCGTCAGCTCCACCATCCGCCCCCTCGCGACCTGCGAGACCGGCTCCCGCTACGGAGCCCGAGCCCGACACCCCCTCCCCACTCCCACCGCCCCTGACACCGCCACCACCCAAGACGTCACA
>JBMDXS010000063.1:0-4488 GCA_048595045.1 Acidimicrobiia bacterium | reverse complement strand
TGCTCCTGAAGTATCTCCACGCCTACGGCCCTTCCACTCCCCAGCACTTCGCCCGCTGGTTGGGGGTCCAGCCCAAAGCGGCGGTCGACCTGTTCGCCCGGATGGCTGGTGACCTCGAGATGATCGAGCTAGATGGCGAGGCGGGATGGGTGGTCGCCGGTGACACCGGGCTGCCCGACCAGCCGCACCGCGGGGTCCGCCTCCTCCCCTACTTCGACGCCTACGTCGTGGCCGGCCAGCCCCGTCGCCTCCTCTACCCGGACAAAGCAGCCATGCGGGCTCTCTCCCCATCGGGTCAAGCCGGCAACTACCCGGTGCTGCTCGTGGACGGAGTGGTGGGTGGAGTGTGGCATCAGCGCCGCTCCGGTCGCAGGCTCGAGTTCACCGTCGAGCCACTCCGCCCACTCGACGGGGGCCAACGGAGCCAGCTCGAGTCCGATGTCGAGTTGTTGGGATCGGTGATGGAGGCAACACCGACGCTCACCATCGGCACGGTGACTGTCGGATCGCACGCCTGAGCGCCGGCAAGGCGGCCCCGCGCAGATGTGACCTTTGGCTCTGGGCGCCACACCGACTGTCGACCCAGACTCGGCCATGAGACCTACAACCGAAACCGCCGGTCCCTCCACAGCCCTTCCCGTATTCACCTCGGCTGGAGGGAAATCGGCGTTCATGGAGGCATACCAGCGCGTCATGGATGCGTGGCCGGTCGCCCATGAGGACCTGGTGGTGAGGACCAGTTTCGGCGACACCCATATCATCGCCGGAGGCCGCCCGGATGGCCCTCCCGTCGTGTTCCTTCATGCCCTGTTCGCCACCGCCGGCTCCTGGTATCGCAACGTCGAAGCGGTGGGCAGATCCCACCGGACCTACTGCGTGGACGTGATCGGAGAGGCGAACAAGAGCCGTCCAACCCGTCCCATCACCTCCATGGACGACTTCCTCCACTGGTTCTCAGAGATCGTCGATGGCCTGCACATCGACAGCCTGCACCTGGTGGGCAACTCATACGGCGGCTTCACCGCGGCCTACTACGCCATGAATCTCCCGGAGCGGATTCGAAGCCTGGTCTTGATCGGGCCGGCCGCGACCATCCATTCGATGAGGCCCTTCATACTGCACATGTTTCTTCCCAAGACCCTGGGCCAGTTCTTTCCCGGTTTGCCCGGATTGGGGCGGGCGATGCGGTCGAGTGTGGACTGGATGCACGCCGGACTGCCTCATGATCCCGTCTGGGAGCCACTGTTTGTGGAGACGATGACGCATGGCAAGTTGCTCAACAGGGTCTTTCCACGGGTCTACTCGAAAGAAGAGCTGGCCCGGATCGAGGCACCGATCCTCCTGCTCCTCGGGCAGCGAGAAGTCGTCTACGGCAACCTCGACGCCGCGATAGAGGCCGGCAGAGACCTTCTCCCGAATGCGAGGATCGTCGTGGTCCCCGAGGCCCATCACATCGCGGCGTTGGCCCGGCCCGACATCGTGAACAGGGAGCTCATCAGGTTCCTTGCGGCCTGACGGCCAGGCGAGAGCGGAGCGGAGGCGGACAGCTTCAGCGAACAGGGTCACGCCGTCAGGCGAGTATCCCCCAGCCCGGTCCGGGCGATTACTTGTAGAGAGTTCTGTTGGGGTGCTCCAGGACGATGGAGGGTGAGATGTCTTTCAATGCCAGGCTCCGCCTGCCCGGCTCCCGTCTGCCGCTCGGAGTGGAGGTGGACATCATCCATGAGCGCATGACAGTCATCGCCGGGGAGCGAAAGGTGGCCGAATGGCCGTTGGAGCGGCTCGACGTGAAGATGCTCCCGGACGGTTTCCACATCCAGGTCGACGGCGAGGAATTGGTCCTCGCGGTGTCTGACTCGAGAGGATTCGCCGCTGCGCTCGGCGTGAGCGACAGCAAGAACGGCACGTCGGTTCCATCGTTGCGGCTGGCGGCGAAGGCCGAGTCGAACGAACGGGACCTCGCCGAGTTACGGCGCCGTATCTCGGACCTGGCCCGGGACCTGACCTCCGATGCCGTGACACCGTCGGAAGTGTTCAGCCGGTGGCTCAAGCTGCTCAAAGAGCTCAACCGGCTCCATGTCGAGGGTGCGCTCCCCAATCCACTGTTTCACCAGTTGAACACCTACCTGCTCGACCTCATCCCCGAGCCGGTCACCGCACCGACATAGCGGACCCGCCGGCTCCTCTCTCCGTCACCGGCAGGTGCATCTGGTCTCAGACACGACGTCTCCCCGGCTCATGTCATCTCTTGACACGTTTCAGTCGAGTACGGCGAAGAATCGCGCCGGGGCGCCTTCACCACCAGTGACCTTGAGGAAGGCGGCGTAGAAGTCGAAGCGGCGGTCGAGCGGGAGCTCACCGAGCCTGGTCAGGGTCTGCATGAGGATGGCACCCGAGTCCCCGATGATCTCGTGGACGACGAACTCGCTGGGCAGATAGCTCTGCTTCTTGGCGGCCCGCTCCGGGAAGCAGTCGAATCCGATCGCCTTGGCCCCGGTGCCGACCAGCCACCGGGCCGCCTCTGGGGTACAGGCCGGCGAACCCACGTAGTAGCGGGGGAAGTCGCCCCATGCCTGGTCCGACCACCCGGTCCGGACCAGCACGATGTCACCGGCCCCGATGTCGGGAGCGGCGGCCTCCAGATCATCGGGCGTGATGTCGTGGTCCGGCTCGACGGGAGCCAGGTCGATGACGACCGCCTCCCCGCAACAGCGGTCCAACAGGACCTCCTCGGCCGTCTCCCCGTCCTCGACGTAGTGCTTGGTGAAGTCGACGTGAGAGCCGGCGTGGAGCATCATCTTGATCTCGGTGACCATCCAGAACCCGGGCTCCTTGTGGTACTCGGTCATGCCGATCGGCTGATTCACCGATGGTGGGCTGTAGGTGTCCCTCCCGACTGGGACGGTCAGATCGACGATGTTCATCTCAAGCGGCCAGCTCTCTGCGAAAGAAAGCCACGGTGACCGCGCGCCGGTCCTCGGCCTTGAACACCTTCCCCACGACATTCACGTCCGCAATGTGGAACAGCTCCCAACCCTCACCGGCGAGCTGATTGAACCGCCCGGAGAGAGCGGCGATTGCTTCGGTGCTGTGAGCGCCGGTTCTCCCGAAGGTCTTCTCTTCGAGGAACACCGCTTCGGTGTGATAGTCATAGGCCATGCTTCTCCCTTCGCCGCTGGGGCCGTCCGAGACCGTACCGCTCACTCAGCCGGAGAGCAGGTCCTTCATCTGCTTGTAGATGAGGTGGGTCGAGCGACGCGGGGCGAGCCGGTTGAGCAGATTCATGGTGCGGGCGTCACGACCGACGAAGATCTGGAAGTCGTCACCCTCGATACCGTCGAGGATGATCCGGGCGGCGTCTTCGGGTGTGGTGGTGCGGATGTTGCTCTGGTCCACCGAGCCCATCGCCGGGATGTCGACGCCGGAGTTGGAGGTGATCTCGGTGGCAACCGCGCCCGGGAAGATCACCGATACCCCGATGTTGGTGTCGAGCAGCTCGGCATAGAGACCTTCGGTCAGCAACTTGACCGCCGCCTTGGACGCCCCGTAGACGGTCTGTCCGGGCACGGGGAGGAACCCACCCATGCTCGACACGTTGGCGATGTGCGCCACCGGCCGGGAGAGGAGATGTGGGAGGAAGGCCTTGACCATGTGGATAGTCCCGTACAGATTGACGTCGAGTACCCGGGCGATGACGTCGTAGTCGAGGTCTTGCAGCTTCACGAACGGCTGGATGATCCCGGCGACGTTGACCAACCCGTCGACGGAGCCGTGGGCGGCCATCACCTTCTCGGGCAGTGCCTCCGCGGCGGCCCGGTCGGTGATGTCGACCACGAATGTGGCCAGACGATTCTCGGCATCGGCAATGCTTGCTGTCTCCGCCAGGCTTGTCTCACGGATGTCGACCCCGGCGACCCTGGCACCACGACGGAGCAAGTCGAGCACCACCTCACGCCCGATCCCGTTCCCGCCACCAGTGACGACGATGGCCTTGTTCGCCAGGTCCATGAGCGGAAGCTACGCGGTGCGCCCTGGCGAGGCGCTGGCGGACCGCCACCGTTAGGGTGATCCAGTCGGCGAGGTTGGGAACAGTGGCGAAAGGGAGCGACAATCCAAGGTACCTTCACGATCCTGTTCACTGATCTGGAGGGCTCCACGGACCTTCGCATTCGGATCGGTGACGCTGCCGCCAACGAAATCATCAGCCTCCACGACGACCTAGTCCGCTCCAGGCTGGAGATAGCCGGCGCAGTCGAGACCAAATCGCTCGGAGATGGGTTCATGGCGCTGTTCAACTCTGCGAACCATGCAATCCAGACGGCGGTAGCCATCCAGAGGGCGATCGAGGAGCACAACCAGGCCAACCCCGGAAAGACGCTGTCGGTGCGGATGGGCCTCAACAGCGGTGATGTCACCCAGTCGGCGGGCGATGCTCATGGCACCGCAGTCCATGCCGCCTCGAGGGTCGCCGACAAGGCCCAGGGCGGT
>JBMDXS010000062.1:0-44646 GCA_048595045.1 Acidimicrobiia bacterium | reverse complement strand
CGACGGGCCATCCTCCACCGCGACGGACACATGTGCGCCGGGGACGGATGTCCCAGCACCAACCGACTGCAAATCCATCATCTAATCCCGTGGCATCAAGGCGGGACGACAGATCCGGACAATCTGATCACCCTCTGCTGGTATCACCATCAGATCATCATCCACCAGCAAGGATTCACCCCCCAACCCCACCCAGGACACGGACGAATCCGATTCACCCGCACCCCCAGCCGAGCCCCACCACCCGGTTGACCGGTCGGGCGAGGACGAGCTACTGGACGACCTGGAGGAGTTTCGGGTCGAGACGATCGAAGCCGGGCAGGATCGAGTCGGTCACTCCCGCATACTCCCAATGCCACGGTTCCTGCGTCGCCATGCCGCAGTGGGCCCAATCGGGGTGCACCCAACCGAATCGATGGGCATTGCCCTGCATCCACCGGAAGGTGGAGTCGGAGCATCCAAGGATGCCGTTGCCATCGGTGAAGTCGACGGCGCGTCCCCAGCCGTGGTTGGACGCTCCCGGTCTGGCCGTCGGTGGGCCGGAGCACACCCGGGCCGATTGCACACCGGTCTGCACGTTGGCGCCGGTCAAGGGGTCGACAGCGAATACCGGAGTCTCGGTGATCGGGCATCTGGAGTTGTAAGCCGCCGCCTGGCTCCCATACGAGCGGTAGCAGTCCTCGAATCCAAGGGGCACACCGTCCTCCTCGGCAGCCTCCTTGAGGAGGGCGTACATGTATGCGGCATCACGCTCAAGGACACATCCTCGATACTCCATGAGCCGATCCGGGTCCATGGCTCCATTGCGGTAACCATCCACCTCGAGATCCAAGGTGTATGCCTCATCATTGGCGGGCGCGTACTCGGACGTGGGCGTGGGGGCCAGGGCGGCTGAGATGGTGAGGATGAGGGCGACTATGGGCATGCGACCGCTTGGTATGCCCGAAAATCATCGGCCGAAGCGGCCAAAAGCTTTAACCGTCAGTCTTGACCGGCCATCTCCGGTTGCGGCTTCGCGGTCGGATCGGGCGGGGAGACCGCCTCAAAGGTGAGCTCATCGTTCTCGGTGTCGAGACCGACCAAGATCGTGGCCCCTGCCTTGAACTCCCCGAGCAGGACGCGCTCGCTGAGGGTGTCCTCGAGTAGACGCTGAATGGCACGACGCAACGGCCGCGCCCCCAGCTCCGGGTCGTACCCGCGAGTGCCCAGGAACTCCTTGGCATCGTCGGTGAGGACCAGATCCAGGCTCTGTGAGGAGAGCTGCTCACGTACCCGTTCCAGCATCAGGTCGACGATCTGCTTCAGCTCATCCATCGAGAGCTCGTGGAACACGATGATCTCATCGAGTCGGTTGATGAACTCGGGCCGGAAGCTCTTCTTGAGCTCCTCGGTCACCCGCTCCTTCATGTGCTCGTAGTTCATCTCCTGGTCCCCGGCATGGAATCCCACCGCCTTCTTGTGCAGGTCCCGGGTGCCGAGGTTCGAGGTCATGATGATGACCGTGTTCTTGAAGTCGACCGTCCGACCCTGAGCATCGGTGAGCCGGCCTTCCTCCAGGATCTGTAGCAGCGTGTTGAAGACGTCGGGATGGGCCTTCTCGATCTCGTCGAAGAGGACGACGGAGAAAGGCTTACGTCGCACCGCCTCGGTGAGCTGGCCACCCTCGTCATAGCCGACGTACCCCGGTGGGGAGCCGACGAGACGGCTGACTGTGTGCTTCTCCATGTACTCGGACATGTCGAGCTGGATGAGGGCGTCTTCCTGACCGAACAGGAACTGGGCCAGGGCTTTGGCGGTCTCGGTTTTCCCAACACCGGAGGGCCCCAGGAAGATGAAGGATCCTGAGGGGCGGCGGGGGTCTTTCAGACCTGCCCGGGTGCGACGGATTGCCTTGGACACCGCGGTGATGGCGTCGTGCTGGCCGATGATCCTCTTGTGGAGCTCGTCCTCCATGTTGACGAGACGAGCCGTCTCTTCCTCGGTGAGCCGATGGACCGGGATCCCGGTCCACTGGGCAAGGACCTCGGCGATCTCCTCTTCGTCGATCACCCAGCCGTTTTCGCCTTCGCCGGCCTCCTTGACGGCCCTGTCGCTGAGCAGGATCCGCTCCTCGTCGCGCAGGTTGGCCGCTCGCTCGTAGTTCTCGCGGGAAACGGCGTCCTGTTTGTCCTGACGCACATTCGAGAGCTTCTCGTCGATGGCGGTGATCTCGGGCTGGTCGCTGGTGCGGTGGATCCGCTGCCGGCTGCCGGCTTCGTCGATGAGATCGATCGCCTTGTCGGGCAGGAACCGGTCGGACAGGTAGCGGTCGGCCAGGTTGGCGGCCGACACGATCGCCTGATCGGTGAACCGAACCGAGTGATGCGCCTCGTAACGGTCTTTCAACCCCATCAGTATCTGGATGGTCTCGCTGACCGAAGGCTCGTCGACCTGGATCGGTTGGAAGCGGCGCTCGAGAGCGGAGTCCTTCTCGAGGTACTTGCGGTACTCCTCGAGGGTGGTGGCACCGACGGTCTGCAACTCGCCACGGGCCAGCATCGGCTTGAGGATGGAGGCGGCGTCGATCGCGCCCTCGGCCGCACCTGCGCCCACCAGGGTGTGGATCTCATCGATGAAGAGGATGATGTCACCCCGGCTCTTGATCTCTTTTAGCACCTTCTTGAGACGCTCTTCGAAGTCACCCCGATATCGGGATCCGGCGACGAGGGCGCCCAGGTCGAGCGAGTAGAGGTTCTTGCCCTGGAGGTTCTCGGGGACCTCCTTGGCGATGATGCGCTGGGCCAGGCCCTCGACGATGGCGGTCTTCCCGACGCCCGGCTCGCCGATGAGGACCGGGTTGTTCTTGGTCCGACGGGAGAGGATCTGCATCACGCGCTCGATCTCGCGAACCCGTCCGATGACCGGGTCGAGCTTGCGCTCACGGGCCAATTGGGTGTAGTTCCGACCGAACTGGTCGAGGACGGTGGAGCCACCGGCCGAGGACTCGCGGCCGCCCGAGCCCGCGGGCTCCGAGGACTGCTGCTCGCTGCCGGCCGGGCCCGAGAGAAGCTGGATGACGGTCTGACGCACCTTCTGCAACTCGGCGCCGAGCTGCTGGAGCACCTGGGCGGCCACCCCTTCTCCCTCCCGGATCAGCCCGAGAAGGATGTGCTCGGTTCCGATGTAGTTGTGGCCGAGTTGAAGCGCCTCGCGAAGGCTGAGCTCGAGGACCTTCTTGGCCCTCGGCGTGAACGGGATGTGCCCGGAAGGTGACTGCTGGCCCTGCCCGATGATCTTGACCACCTCTTCACGGACCGAAGCGAGGTCGATGTCGAGGCTCTCCAGCGCCTGGGCCGCGATGCCCTCCCCCTCATTGAGGAGGCCGAGCAGGATGTGCTCGGTTCCGATGTAGTTGTGATTGAGCAGCCGCGCCTCTTCCTGGGCCAGAACGACGACCCGCCGAGCACGATCTGTGAAACGCTCAAACACTCTTGACTCCCAAGCCTGGCAGACACAACTCTACCACCGGGTCATTCTTGACCTCGGGGCCGATTCCCCGACCGGTGGACACGTAATACCATCGTCAAGAATGGACGATCTCCAAAGTCTCATTCGCATCCCTAACGTATGGGACTCGCTGACGCGTGTCGAAGAGCGCCTCCTCGAGGCCTCTACGGCCGACGACCCCTACCTCACCAAGATCGCCCAGCATCTCCTCCTCGCCGGCGGGAAGCGGTTTCGGCCCTTGCTGGCGCTGCTCGCGGCGGAGTTCGGCCCTGCCCGCGATCGCCGCCCCGTAGAGGCCGGCGTCTCTGTTGAGCTCATTCACGTCGGGTCGCTTTATCACGACGACGTCATCGACGAGGCGGACGTGCGACGCGGCGCAGCTTCGGTGAACGCCAACTGGAGCAACACGGTGGCCATCCTCGCCGGAGACTTCCTCATGGCCAGAGCCTCCGAGGTCGCCGCGACACATCTCAGCCAGGAGTCCGTCCGGCTTCTCGCCGCCACCTACGCCGAGCTGGTCGAAGGGCAGACCCGGGAGTTACAGCTGGACTTCGACCTCGAGCACGTGGTCGCCGACTACGAGCAGGTCATCGCCGGGAAAACTGCATCGCTCATCCGCACTGCCGCCCGGCTGGGGGCAATTGCCGCCGATGCCGAGCCTGCTGTCGTCGACGCGCTCTCCGACTGGGCCTGGGAGCTGGGAATGGTGTTCCAGATCGCCGATGACGCCTTGGACCTCGTCGCCGAGGAGGAGACGATCGGCAAGCCGGCGGGCTCCGACATCCGGGAAGGCAAGTTCACGATGCCTGTGCTCCAGGCACTCGCCGGGCCTGCGAGCGACCGGGTGCGCAAGCTGCTGGAAGGCAATCATCCCTACGCCGACGACGTGGTCAACGAAGTCATCGAGATCGTGCGGGAGGGAGGCCACGTCGACTCCTCCCTCTCCGAGGCCACCCGGCGTCTGGGAAAGGCATCGGAGGCGTTGACCATCATTCCTGATGGCGAGCCGAAGCGGATCCTGGAGGGTTTGGGTGACTATCTGCTCGGCCGGGTCGAGGCAGCCCGCGGCTGAGACGAGAACTCAGAGCCCCCAGAACCTCGCTGGGCGGTGGTGGGCGCAGCTCGCATTCAAGACTGACTCTCCGGACGGAGGGTCGGGAACAGGATCACCTCGCGGATGTGGGCCTGATCGGTGAGGAGCATGACCAACCGGTCCACCCCGATCCCGAGTCCGCCGGTCGGGGGCAGACCGTATTCCAGGGCGAGGAGATAGTCCTCATCCACCGGGTTTGCCTCCAGGTCACCGGCGGCCCGAGCGACCGCCTGCGCCTCGAACCGCTCTCGCTGGTCATCGGGGTCGTTGAGCTCACTGAAGGCGTTGGCATACTCCGAGCCGGCCACGACCAGCTCGAATCGGTCGGCCAGACGCGGGTCGTCAGGGTTGCGCCGCGCCAGAGGTGACACCTCGACCGGCTGGTGGGTGACGAAAGTGGGCGCCCAGATCTCTGGTTCAACTGCTTGTTCGTAGATCTCCGAGATGAGACGAGCCTGGCTCCATCCCTCTTCCACCTCGATGCCCAACTCTCCGGCCCGACCGGCCAGGTCTCCCTTGTCGCTGTCCAGGTCGACCGGGTGGCCCAACCGCTCCGACACGAGTTCGGTCATCGTCGCCCGGCGGAGGGGTGGGGTCAGATCGATCTCCCGTCCCTGGTAGCTGAGCTTGGTGCCCCCGGTCACGGCCCCCGCCACCTCGGGGATCACCTCCTCGATGAGGGTCATCATGTCGGTGTAATCGGCGAAGGCTTGATACGCCTCGAGCATGGTGAACTCGGGGTTGTGGGTCGAGTCGACCCCCTCGTTGCGAAAGATCCGGCCGATCTCGAACACCTTCTCCATGCCCCCGACTACGAGCCGCTTCAAGAACAACTCGGTGGCGATGCGCAGATACATGTCCATATCCAGAGCGTGATGATGGGTGGCGAAGGGCCGGGCCGTCGCCCCGGTGGCCTCACGCAACAAGACAGGTGTCTCGACCTCGATGAATCCTCGTGTCTCGAACTGACGACGAAGCTCCGCCACCACCATCGTCCTCGCCCGGGCGACCGCCCTGGCCTCCTCGTTCACCATGAGGTCGACATATCGGCGACGACTGCGCAGCTCGATGTCTTGGAGCCCGTGCCACTTGTCGGGGAGGGGGCGGAGGCTCTTCTGGAGAACGACGAAATCGTCCACCCTCACACTCAGCTCCCCCCTGCGGGTAGTCATGATCAAACCGCTCGCACCTAGCCAGTCGCCGAGATCGACCCGGGCGAACCGTTCAGCCGCTTCATCGCCGATCCCTCCCCGGTCGACGAACAGCTGGATGGTCCCTGACTCATCCTGAAGCGTTCCGAACTGGAGTTTCCCGAACGACCGATGCAGCATGAGCCGCCCCGCCACCGACACCCGGGTCTCGGTCTCCGAACCAGGGTCGAGGTCGGTGAACTCCCGATGCAGATCGCCGGCTCTGTGGGTGCGTTCGTAACGATGCGGGTAACCGCCCGTCTCGATGATCTCCTGATGCTGTTCCCGTCTCCCGGCGACGAGTGGGTCCATGCCCTGGTCGTATGTCTCGGTCATGTCACTCGATGGCTGCGGTTAGGGGTGCGGAGTCACGGCAGGGTAGTTAGCCGACTCGGCTCACCGAGGAGCAGGCCCCGGTCCGGAATCGGCCTGCCGTCGACCCAGTCGAAGGTGACATTGTCGATGAGACGCACCCCGCCCACATGTGCTGCAACCGCCAGCACTGCATGTCGGTCCAGTTCGGGGATGGGAACCATCGTGTCCTGCGAGGCGAGAGTGGCGTAATCGACCTCGAGACCCTTCAACGAGCGGCGCACCGTTCCTTCGAGACGCTCGGCCCGGCGCTCACCAGCGTCGACCTGCTCGGCGGCCTGGAACAACCCTCTGCTGATGGCGAGGGCTCGTTCCCGATCCATCCGTGACAGCCTCACGTTGCGGCTGGAGAGTGCGAGCCCATCCGGCTCCCGAACGAGCGGTGCGTCGATGACCTCGACCGGGAACCTGAGATCCCGGACCATGGACTTGAGCACGGCGAGCTGCTGGGCGTCCTTGCGCCCGAACATGGCGATGTCGGGCTGCAGGCCGGCGAAGAGCTTGGCCACCACAGTGGCCACACCGGTGAAATGCCCGGCCCGATACCGCCCCTCCATCTCCTGGGACACCCCACCGACCTCGACGATGGTGGTCTCACCGACCGGATACACCTCTTCCTGCTCGGGGGCGAAGAGGAGGTCGACGGCGTGCGTCTCTGCCAGCCGGGCATCGCGCTCGGTGTCCCTCGGGTATGCGGCGAAATCCTCTTTGTCGTCGAACTGGGTCGGGTTGACGAAAAGCGACACCACCAGCGTGTCACACCGGGGCCTGAGCAGGTCGATGAGGGCGAGATGACCCTCGTGTAGGAACCCGAGCGTTGGGAGGAGCCCGACCTTGCCTTCGTACCCCTCCCGTGTGCCGGCGAATGTCCGCGTTATCTCCACAGTGCGATGTCAGCCCTTCGATCGGCCCGGACCGCGGTCGCTTCGGCCATGAGCCGGTACTGCTCGCCCACTGCCTCGGACACGAGGCGCGCCGCAACTATCTGACCAACGACCGTCGTGACGTCGCCCCGGGCTATCGGGCCCGTGAGTGGTGCATCGGCGGTGAGCTCGTAGACATTGGCCACGGCCTGCTCGACCAGTGGGCGGGTGACGATCGGATCGATCCGTGCCTCCATCATCAGGTCTGTGGCAGTGGCGAGGGCGGTTATGACGAAGTTCGACGCGGCCGAAGCCGCGGCGTGATAGGCCGGTCTCGAGTCGTCGGCGAGGGGGAAAGGAGTCATGTCCAACGACTCGGCCAGCCGGTTGAGAACTCCAGCGGCTTCCGGGCCGCCGCCGATCCCGACGAAAGCCCCCGCCAGGGCGGCGGCCCCGCGCTCCGGATCGGGCAGGGTCTGCAGGGGATGAAAGCCACCGACCACGACACCGGCCGCGGCGAGGCCCTCCAGTGCGGTGACCGGGGTGAAACCCGACATGTGGGCGGCGACCGAAACCGATGCGGTCAGAGGTGCGAGGCGGGTGGCGACCTCGGCTATCGCATCGTCACGGACGGCGATCAGGAGGAGGTCGCAGTCAGGAAGGGGGTCGTCCCAATCGAGTGCCGGACCGTACGGAGTTGGTGTCGGTGAGCGGGAGAGCACCCCCGCGATTTCGTGCCCCACCCTGGCCGCGGCTAGCGCAACCGCTCCTCCGGCCCTGCCCGGGCCGGCAACAGTCAGTCTCACAGGTCTTCCTCGGCCGGCGTGGCGGCGAGGCTAGCCAGTGGCTCCCAGCCTCAGACCCGGCAGCCTCAGACCTGGTCTTCCAGCTGTTTGGGGGTTATGACGGGCCAGTTCGAGTCCAGCTCGGACTTCATGTCGTGATATCCGTGCCGTCGTTTCCAGAACTTGGTCTTCCAGACCTTGAATCGTCGTCGTTTCGAATCTTGCGGCTCGGCGAGATGATTGTGATTGTCCCCGATCCCCCGCACCTCGGGCACTACCACCCCGTCGGGGTCTTCTGCCATGTGCAGGACCTGATGGGTGGAATGCCGCACTGCGCGATGTTGCTGCTTGCGCTCCTCGCGCGTGGGGCGACCGTCGTTGTATCCGGGGATGTCCTGGCGGTGCTCTCGCGACCGTTTTGCCATCTAGATCGTTCCTCCTGTCCTGGACGCTTGCTGCATGTCCCGGTCAGGGGGAGGGCCGCGGCCGCTTCCCATGGGTTGAAGGTAGCACGCCGGTGTGATCACGCGCCAGGGTCAATGGTCCCTGATTCCCTCGCCCAGGATGGCCGTCACTCACCAGTCGGCCGCGACCAGCTCGACCGCCTGACCGGACACCGTCGCCAACGCCGCCGCCGCGGTCAGCCCGTCTCCCACCATGGCCGCCGGCCACACATCGCAGAGCGGCTGGAGGACGAAGAGACGCTGGGCGGCCCTGGGATGAGGCACCTTCAGGTCTGGCGTGTCTATCACCTGGTCGTCCACCGCCACGATGTCGAGGTCGAGGGTGCGCGGGCCCCATCGGACGGTCCGCACCCGATCATGGGCCGTCTCGATCTGCTGTAGGGAATCGAGGAGCTTCGCTGCTGCCAGGTCGGTGTCGAGGATGACGACAGCGTTGAGAAACGGATCCTGAGCCGGGCCTCCTACCGGTTCCGTCTCGTACAGACCCGAGATCGCCTCGATAGTGCCCAAGGCCCTCATCCCTGCCACCGCCTGGCGCATGTGGTTGGCCCGCGCTCCCTGGTTCGACCCGAGGGCGATGGCGAATCGGGTCATCTGGACCGATCGATCGTGACCGCAACGTCGCCGAATTCGAGAGGGATCGGCGCTTCCGGCTTGTGCACGGTCACGGTCACCCTCTCGACACGAGGCTCGGCCAGGACTCGCCCCGCCACGCGGTCGGCCACGGTCTCGATGAGCAGGTGACTCTCTCCGGCGACGACGTCATGGGCCGCCTGGGCCAGCCGCCCGTAATCGACGGTGTCGGCGAGGTCGTCCGAAGCCGCGGCCCTGGTGAGGTCCAGGTACACGGTGAGGTCGATCAGGAAGGGTTGGGCTTCGACCCGTTCCTGGTCCAGCACGCCGTGACGGGCCAGGACCTGAATGCCTTTGATCTCGATCCGATCGGTCACGAGACAGCGGATGCCGGGATGAGCGAGCGGCCTTCCGGCCCCAACGCCCGACCCAGGATCTGCTGGATGACGGCCAGGGCCAGGATCGGGTCCTGTACCAGACCGGAAGTGACCAGGAAACCACCGAGCAGGCCACCCACCGTGTCGTCGATCACCTCCCGGTGCACGAGCACCCGGGACCGGCGCTTCGAGGTCGCCTTGGTCAAGGTGGCGAAGAACTGGTCCACGTCGTCGCTGGTGAGATCCGCGCCGATCGGGACCGAAAACGTGGCCATGCCTGCCTCGCGATAGGCGAGGAGGTTCTGATTGCCGGGAAGCATCGAGACCACGGTGTTGATCCCTGCCTCCTCGACCAGCCAGGTGATCTCCTCCTCCCGTCTCACCCGCCGATGCTGGAAGCCGGAGCCACCGACCCGTTCGGACACGGCCAGACGATCGGTTATGACCCAGGTGAATCCCCGGGGCTTGAGTCCTGCGACCATTCGTGCCATGTCCCGTGGCTCACGATAGCCGCGGCAAGGCTCAGAGCCGCTCTTGAAGAAACAACGTCGTGAACCCGAAAAACCCTTGCCCCACGCTCGAATCCGAGAGCCGTTGTGACCGCGGTGACCCCGTCGCGAGCGCCGGGATCGTCGATCCCCGTGATCTTGCCCAGGAAGGCCTTGCGCGAGGTGCCGAGCACCACCGGATACCCGGATTCGACCAGCCGGGGGAGGCCGTCGATCAGCTGGACATTGTGATGGGCGGTCTTACCGAAGCCGATGCCGGGATCGATGCTGACCGAGGCCGGATCCACGCCGGCACGTATTACCTGACCGGCCCGTTCCTCGAGGAAACCCGCGACCTCGGCCACGACATCGTCGTAGACAGGATCCTGTTGCATCGTCCTCGGAGTGCCCTTCATGTGCATGAGGATCACCCCGGCACCCGACCCGGCCAGGACCTCGACCATTCGCTCGGATCCTGCGGCGGTGACGTCGTTGACGATCTCGGCTCCCGCCTCCAAGGCCGCCGACGCCACCTCGGGCTTCGAGGTGTCTATCGACACCGCCAGTCCGGATTCGACCAGTGCCGTCACCACCGGGACGACACGCGCGATCTCTTCATCCGCGCTCACGGGCAACGCCCCGGGCCGGGTCGACTCTCCGCCAACGTCGACAAGGTCCGACCCGGCTTGGGCCATCTCCAGTCCGGCGGCAATCGCCCGGGCCGGATCGAGATGGACACCCCCGTCGGAGAACGAGTCGGGCGTGACATTGATGACACCCATGATCAACCCTCTGGAGACGTCGAGCTCCCTGGTGCGAAGCTTCCAGATCACCGATCGCTCCCTAGCGAACGGTGCCGAACAGGAGCGCCATCGCCTCGGCCCTTGTGGCTGGCTGTGACTCCATTATCCCCCGCACCGCCGACGTGACCGTGGTGGCCCCGGGCTTCTTCACCCCACGCATCGACATGCACAGGTGCTCGGCCTCCACGACGACCATCACCCCAAGCGGCTCGAGTCGGTCGGTGAGAGCGTCGGCCACCTGGGCGGTGAGCCGCTCCTGCATCTGGGGGCGGCGTGCAAAGCCCTCCACCAGACGCGCCAGCTTGGAGAGCCCGGTCACCCGGCCCCTTGGTATGTAGGCGACGTGCGCCTGCCCATGAAAGGGCACGAAATGGTGCTCACACATCGAGTAGAACGGGATCTCGCGCACCATCACGATCTCCTGATAGTGCTCGTCGCCGAAGAAGGCGTCGACCACGTCCCCGGGCTCCCGATGCAGGCCGTCGAAGACCTCGGCGTAGAAGTTGGCCACGCGCTCCGGGGTGTCCGACAGCCCCTCCCTCTCCGGGTCCTCGCCCAGCGCTTCGATGATCTCCCGGACGGCCTTCTCGATCCGACCGCGATCGATAGTGACCTCGATCCCATCCTCGAACTCGCTCATGAGTTGAAGTTACCGGAGCGATCGGGGTACCGGTGTCTTGACAAAGTTGTCACGGTGACCGTATGCTGATGTCATAATGACATCGCAGCTGATGTCACTACAAGGAGGAGTGACAATGATGATTTTCACCGATCAACCGGATGTGGTGGAGACCGTGTTGGAGCAGAGGATCCGGAGGGTGCGGCGGAGACCGCCGCCGGTCGGAGAGTTGCCGGGTCGTCAGGTCGCCGACGCCATGCGCTGGGGCCAGCCGAGATAGGAGGCGATACCCGATGCAGTTGACCCAGACGGAACAACTGATGGAGGCCGCTGTCCAGGCCCAGTTGCGACTGGCCAACCCCGATCTGGCGTCGTTGGGCGCCGACCTGCTCGACCTGCTCCGGCCCGCGCTGCGACAGGCCATGATGGAGGTCGTGGAGATGGCCGCTCAGGAGGTGAACGGGCAATTGTCAGGCCAACGGGTCGAGGTGCGACTCGTGGACGGGGACCCGGAGCTCAGCGTGCGCTCCGACGAGTCCAGGGTCCCTCCCCCACCGCCGGATGCGGAGGCGGTGGACGCCGAGGCCCGGATCACCCTTCGTGTCCCCGCCTATCTGAAGGACCTCATCGCAGAAGCGGCCGAAGGGGCCGGGGACTCGGTCAACTCGTTCGTGGTCGAGACGCTCCGCACCAAGGCATACGAGCGTGGGAGCTCGAACTCGGTGAGACGGACCATCGATCTGTGATCGACCGGGAGTTCGCCGTAGACGGGAACCCGGTGGTCCGGGTCTCGATCAGATCCGGGAGGGTGAATATCGAGGAGGGCGATGCCGGAGTGGTCCGGCTCAGGGTCGACAGCAGCGACTCAAACTTCGAGCTCCAACAGCGCGTGGACGCCATCGAAGCTTCCGGCAGCGGGCGGACCTACGTCACCGTGAGCCTGCCCCCGATGGGGGATGTCGTGATCGAGACATCGAGTGGCGACATCTCCGTCGCCCCTCGGCTTGCCCGGCTCGACGCGGTGACCGCCAGCGGCAACGTCGATTTCGATTCCATCGAGCGGCTGCGGGCCAAGACCGCCAGCGGCCGGGTCAGGGGCAATCGGGTCGACGGCGAAGCAAGCTGTGTCACCGCGTCGGGGAGCATCAAGATCGCCCAGGTGACGGACCGAGCCGATCTCTCCACCGCCTCAGGGGATGTGACGATCGGAGAATGTGCCGGACCCCTCCACTGCGCCACGCTTTCCGGCAACGTCAAGATCGAGAGGGTCACGGGCCCGTCCATCAAGGTCAAGTCGATGTCCGGCGGGGTCAAGCTCGGCATCCCGCCCCGGACCCGGCTCGAGCTGGACGCCGAATCCCTATCCGGCAAGGTCAGCCTTCCCGACCCCAACCCCCGCCCCGAGCCGCCGCAGCGCGAGATCAGTGTCAAGGTGAGGCTGGTATCCGGCGATCTGAAGATCGAACGGGTTTCGTGACGACCATCTCTTGTCGTGCGCCGTCTCTTCGTGACGGCCTCGGACAGAAGTGCGGCTACCCGCCTTCGGTGGCGGGCCGACTCGACCGGCGCAGCTTGCGGTTGAGAGTGAGGGACTCGGTGACCGGCTCCTCTTCGGTCTCCACCTCCTCCGCAGCGGCAATCTGCTCCCGGGGCTGGGGGATGACCGGGTTGTCGGGATACTTGATGCGGAGGGCGCCCTCGGAGGTGTGCTCCCACTTCGGAACGTCGGCGAACAACTCGGCCACCTGATCCCGGTCGACGGTCTCGTTCTCGAGCAGGGCCGAGACCATTTGCTCCATCGAGTCCTGATGGTGCTCCAGGATCAGACGCGCCTCCTCGTGGGCGGCGTTGATCATCTTGCGAACCTCGTTGTCGATGTTGGCCGCGACCTCGTCCGAGTAATCCTGTTGCCGGGAGTAGTCACGGCCCAAGAACACTTCGCCGTTGGGCTTCCCGTACTGCATGGGGCCGAGGATGTCGCTCATCCCGTACTCCATCACCATCCGCCGGGCGATGGCGGTGGCCTTCTCGATGTCGTTGGCCGCACCGGTGGTTGGATCGGCGAAGATGAGCTCCTCGGCCGTGCGACCCCCGAGCAGCATGGCCAGCTGATCGACCAGCTCGGAACGGCGGACCAGGTACTTGTCATGGGTCGGGAGCGCCAGGGTGTGACCCAGGGAACGGCCTCGGGCCACGATGGTCACCTTGTGGACCGGGTCGGAGTTGGGAAGGGCGTATCCCACGAGGGCGTGACCCGTCTCGTGATAGGCGATCAGCCGCTTCTCCTCGTCGGTCATGACCTTGGTCTTGCGCTCGGGCCCGGCGATGACCCGGTCGATCGCCTCCTCCAACTCGAGCATCCCGATGTCCTTGCGCCGTCGTCTCGTGGCGAGCAGGGCTGCCTCGTTGATCAAGTTGGCCAGGTCGGCGCCGGTGAATCCGGGCGTCCTTCGGGCCAGCACCCCGAGATCGATCTCGTCATTGAGTGGCTTGCCCTTCGAGTGGACTTCGAGGATGTCCTTGCGCCCCTCGACGTCGGGTGCGTCCACGACGATCTGACGGTCGAAACGACCCGGGCGGAGAAGAGCGGGGTCGAGGATGTCGGGCCGGTTGGTCGCCGCCATGACGATGACGCCGCTGTTGCCCTCGAAGCCGTCGAGCTCGACCAGGAGCTGGTTCAGGGTCTGCTCACGCTCGTCATGGCCTCCACCGAGACCGGCGCCGCGATGACGGCCGACGGCGTCGATCTCGTCGATGAACACGATGGCAGGGGCGTTCTGCTTGGCCTGGTCGAACAGGTCACGGACCCGGGAGGCACCGACGCCGACGAACATCTCGACGAAGTCCGAACCGGAGATGGAGAGGAAGGGAACCCCGGCCTCGCCGGCCACCGCCTTGGCGAGCAGGGTCTTGCCCGTTCCGGGGGGGCCGAAGAGGAGCACGCCGCGAGGGATCTTGGCCCCCATCTGGCGGTACTTGTCGGGGTTCTGGAGGAAGTCCTTGATCTCCTCGAGCTCTTCCTTGGCCTCGATGAGCCCGGCGACGTCGTCGAAGGTGATCTTGGGCTGCTCTTTGCCGACGAGCTTGGCCCTGGACTTGCCGAACTGCATGACGCGGTTCCCGCCGCCCTGCATCTGCATGAAGATGAAGACCATGAACCCGAGAAGGAAAAGCCAGGGAAGGAAGCTGATCAGAACTTCCCAGAAGCCCGGGGGCTGAGGGTCGGAGCTGAATGGGATGCCGGATTCCCGGATCAGGGTGACGAGATCGCCTTCGGCGCCCTCGGGATAGCTGGAGACCTGATCCCAGGCCTCTGCTGGCAGGGTCGAATTCGTGACCCGGCCCTGCAGCTCGTTCGAGCGGGCCAGCATCTCGACCGCCTCGTAGTCGCCCGCCTCCACGCTGTCGATGAACTGGGAGAGCTCTACGACCTCGGGCCCCTGCACCTGGTCGAACCACCACTGAGCCAGGATGGCCAACATGATTATCGACAGGCCGTAGACGACCAGTGTGCGCAGGGTTCGGTTCACTGAGACCTCAAGTCAGAATCGGGGGAACACTCCGAATGGTCAATGCTACGGGAAACGGCCGCGTATTCGTATACCCGGCTCTCGGGGTCAACCCTCGGCGCCCATCACGCCGACGTAGGGCAGGTTCCGGTACTTCCCGGCGTAGTCGAGGCCATAGCCCACCACGAACTCCGGCCCGATCGGGAAGCCGACGTACTTCACCTCCAGCGGCACCCTCTGGATGCCCTCCTTGAGCAGCAGGGCGGCTATCTCCAATGAAGCGGGCTTGCGCACGTTCAGACTCTTCATCAGGTAGTTCAGGGTCAGCCCGGAGTCGATGATGTCCTCGACGATGAGGACATGTCGACCTTCGATCTCCTCGTCGAGATCTTTGAGGATGCGCACCACACCCGAGGTTTGGGTCGATGCTCCGTACGACGACACCGCCATGAAATCGAACTCGACCGGGAGATCGATGTGACGGGCCAGGTCGGCCATGACCATGAAGGCCCCTCTCAGCACGCCAACCAGCAAGACGTCCTTGCCCCGGTAGTCCGTCGTGATCTGCCCACCGAGGTCGGCGAGCTTCTCTTCGATTTGCTCGGCGGTGATCAGGGGCTTGATGTCCATCCGGATTCCTCTCTGGCGAACAGGGAAAGGTAGCCGTTGGTCCCGGGCCGATACCAAGCCACCGGAAGCCTTCTCTCCCCGGGCAGCCAGGCCGGCTCGTCGTCCGCGCGTACCACCAGTCGACCCTCCTCGTCCACTCCTGCGTCCAGCGCGACATCGGTGGGGAACACCGCAGACCACGACCCCACGGGGAATACCCGGCAGGGCCCCTCGAGACGATCGACGAGGATCTCGAATCCGCCCACCTCGTTCCGGCCCACCTCGAGATCGACCTGAGCCACGGCACTACGCCCGTCCCGGGTCGGTCTGAATACGAGAAGGGGCCCTTCGTGGGTCACCTCCAGGCCCTCCCCGAGAATCGTGGACCTTCGTCGCCGCGCCGCCACCGCCCAGATCGCGGTCATCTCTGCCGCGGTACCACCGTAGGGGGGCCGAAGCCGGCTCAGGCAACGGCGGATGGCCCGGTCGGCGACCGACCGTGACACGGCCTGTAACGAGCCGATGGGAAGCGCCAGCTTCGAGCCGGACTCGACGACCGGCAGCGATGCGGCCTGGGAAGCCAGGTGCTGCTCGTCGGATTGGATCAACGAGGCAGAACGGGCCAGCGCCTCGACCAGCTTCGGGTTGAACCGGCCGGCCAGATCGGGGATGACTTCCAGACGGATTGCGTTCCTGCGCAGCCCGGGGTCGAGATTGGTCGGGTCGTCCTCATAGGGGAGCCCGGCCAACCCGGCCAGCTCCCTGGTCTCCGCCCGCGACACCTGGAGCATCGGACGCGCCACCTGCCCCGTCCGGGGTGGGATCCCGGCCAACCCGGCCGGGCCGGCGCCGCGAAGGAGGTGCATCAGCACAGTCTCGGCCTGATCGTCGAGGGTATGGGCGGTGAGCAGGGCCTCGCCAGGGTGGAGCGAGCCGATAAGCGTCCGATACCTCAGGTCACGGGCGTGTCCCTCGAACGACCCACCGACCGGCACGTCTATCCCCACTACGACGAGGGGCGTACCCGTCCGATCGGCTACGGCACGAGCCGCCTGCTCGAGACGTGCCGAGGCGGCCAGCCGATGATTGACATATACAGCCCTTCGCCGTTGTCCCCGATGGGCGATGAGATAGGCGAGGGACGCCGAGTCGGCCCCACCAGAGAGAGCGATCACCGGTTCCTGCTCGGGCAGATCGAGGAGGTCGAGCAGTCTCTCCCTGAGCTGGGTCAGGCGACGCGGCTCAGCCATCGCTCGGGGCTTTCGATCTCCTCGAGCGTGGGAAGACTGCTCGCCCCCCGGAAGGCGAGACCCACGGCCTCCCAGCCGGCATCGCGCTCGACGATCTCGATGAAGCGCTCCCCCATCCGGTACTGGTTCATCTTCATCTCCAGCCCGGTGAGCCGGAAGAACGCCGCCGTTCGCTTGTCCTGTCGGCGCGCCTTGAGCACCTTGCTCATCCTCTCCTGTGTGCGCAGGTGCTCGCTGCCGAGCCGATCCATGACGACGTGGCCGTGACCCTCGAGGAGCGACATCAGCGCTTGGACCTTGTCGATGACGATGTTCTGCTCCGACGACGCGAACAGGCCGAGGAGGCCGCGTTCGTCGATCACTGGCCCACCCGAGTAGCGGCGGCGGGTCACCTCTTCGATGACCCGATTCAGCCGTCCCGGCTCCGGCTTCGAGTGCTCCACCAGGTCGCTGACCAGCCCCATGAAGTAAGCCCGTAGCCAGGGGACTCCCTGGAACTGGGCCCGATGGGTCAATTCGTGCAGAGCCACCCAGAATCTGAACTCCTCCGGTCGGAATTGATGAACCCGCTCCAGCTGGATGATGTTCGGCCCGACGAAAGCGACGACGTCGGCGTCCTCGCCGGTGGGCAGGACCAACTCGTACTGGCCGAGGACCCGGCGAGCGATGACCCCCAGCACCGCGGTCAGCTCGGCCTGGACCATGCGGTTGGCCAGTGAGCCGACCCCTCTCGCTCCCGGCCCCGAGGACTCCAACTTCTCCCTGAGCTGACGTTGGAGTGGTTCCATGAGATGGCTGAAGCTGGCCACGTTGCGCTCAATCCACTCGGAGCGCCCGATGACGATCGTCGTCGGGTCACCGGGAAGCTCGAGACCTGTCGCCGCGGGCACCAGCCGGGAGACCTGCTCGGTGAGGCGGATCATGTCGGCTTCGAGCGCAGGGCGGTGATAGGTCTCGGCGAGCGGGTAGGTCCCTGCGATCCTGTCGGCGAGACGACCCGAGCCGGGCCGGCTGGAAGTCACTCCTTGACGATTCGATACCGCCTGCGGACGACCCTCGTGAAGTATTGGATCGTGGTCATGACGATGACCAGGACGGCGAGCACGATCCCGGTCGGGATCATGTAGCGGTATGTCCAGTCGGGAAGTGGCTCGGTCGCCTCGGGCGTGGTCATCTGCACCGCAGGCTCGATGCCGGAGGTGGGCGCCGGTTCCTCGGCGACTGTCGTCGAGGTGTTCTCTTCACCCTCGGTGCTCAGCGCCGGTGTCACGAAGAACAGGGCCTGGGCGACAAGGATGGCGAGGAGGGTCGCGACGCGGCTGAATCGCTTCATCTCAGGCGCAGGTTAGTGGTCGGTCGGCCGATGGATGCCGCGGTGTCTAGGACGAGGCGGCCTCACGGGCCAGGGCCTCCCGCAGCCTCTGCAGGAACTCGACCGGCACATCCTCGGCCAGCCGCTCCCTGACGACGATCTGGAGCCTCGCCTCGAAGTCGAAGCTCTTGAGACACCCGGAGCAATCCTCGAGGTGGGCCCGGATCACCGACGACGTCGTCTCCTCGACCTCACGGTCCAGGTACTGATAGAGGTTGGTCAGTGCGTCGTCACACTCGTGGCCGCTCATGGTCGCTCCGCGCCTTCAGGCACAAGGCCTCTCTTGACTGCGTAATCCCATAACGATTTCTCCATCGCCTTTCTTCCCCGGTGCAGGCGCGACATGACGGTACCGATGGGTATGTCGAGGATGTCGGCTATCTCTTTGTAGGAGAAACCGGCCAGATCGGCGAGGAGGACAGGGAGACGGAAATTCTCGGGCAAGTCCTCGACCGCCTCCTTGATATCGGACTCGACCAACCCGTCCAGCACGCGTTCCTCGGTCGACCGCGCCGCCTCGGCGGACTCCTCGGAGCCGATGTTGCGATAGAGGTAGAGATCCTCCACTGCGCCAAGGTCGACCTCGGATGGGCGCCGCGAGTCCTTGCGGTACTTGTTGATGTAGGTGTTGGTCAGGATCCGGTAGAGCCATGCCTTGAGGTTGGTCCCCTCTTCGAAGGTGTGATATGCCCGGTACGCCTTGAGGAACGTCTCCTGAACCAGGTCCTCGGCATCGGCCGGGTTGCGGGTCATGCGCATGGCAGCGCTGTAGAGCTGAGGAGCGAACTGCATGGCGTCGCGCTCGAAGTTGGCCTGGTCAGCCACGATGGAACGGTACAGGGCGGCGGCAGAAAGGCCTAAGTCCGGTCTCGGGTTCGTTGAACGCGGAGTCCACGGTCCTCGGATCAGACCAAGCCGGAGTCAACGGAGCCGGAGAGGGGAGTCGAACCCCTGGCCTACGCATTACGAGTGCGTTGCTCTACCACTGAGCTACTCCGGCGGGAGTCCCAATGGTAAAGCCAGAGTGTCCCCTGGGCCAGATGACCCTTGGTCTTCCCCATCGAGCCATGGGGGACGACGCGATCTCGGGAGGGGGCAGGAATCAGTCTTCGGAGCCGAGACCGGCGAAGAGGTTGGCCAGGACCAGCTCACGTCGAAGGTTGGCCTGGATATCGACCACGGCGTCGAGGATCTTCTCGGCCGAGGCAACCGCCTTGCGCGGGCTGACGTCGGTGAACCCGCCGAGGGGGAGGTCGGAATTGCGCACCGGGCCCCCCATCTGCAGCGATGCCGAGTCGGTGTACCAGGAGGCGAGGATCTCCAGCCCGTTGACGAGAAGCGACTGCTCGGCCCTTCTCCGCGCCCGCTGCTCACGGTCTTTGGACATCTCGCCGGACACCGACTGGTCGACGAGGGGGCCGATCTCGGCGAGGACGGTCGCGGCGAGACGGTGCCCGTCCCCGGGATGGGCCGTCACCTGAGCGGGGATCGAGAGCCATAGGTCACGGAACTGCGACACCTCCGCCCGGTCCATCAGGGCCAGGGCGAGCCCGGGTCGACCCCCCGATACGACCGTCACACTCTCGGCCATCGCCTGATCCATGCCCCGCTCCCCGAGGGCGGCCACCATGGTCGGCAAAGGCACCCTGCCGACATGGACTGTGCGGCATCGGGAAGCGACCGTAGCCGGGAAGTCGTCTTCGGACTCGGCCACCAGGAGGAAGACAACCGACGCGGTTGGCTCTTCGAGGGTCTTGAGCAGAGCATTTGCTGCCTGCTCGGTCATCGATCCTGCCTCCGGGATGAGGAACACGGAGCGTTCCGATTCGACCGGTCGCAGAGAGGCTCTGGTCACGACCGTCCGCGCCTGGTCGACCCCCAGGCTGGTCGCGCCCTCGGGCTCGACCACGGTCACGTCGGGGTGAGCGCCGACCCGGACCAGACGGCAAGAGCGACACTCCACCTCGTGCCTGCCCCCATCGGGGCAGAGCAGAGCGGCGGCGAACCGGGTGGCCAGCGTGCCCTTCCCCACCGAGTCCGGTCCGGTGAAGAGATAGGCCTGGGCGGGCGAGGGGACCTCACGTCGCAGCAGGTCCACCACCCGATCGTGGCCTATCACCCCGTCGAATGAGTCGGTCACCTTTCGATCACCCGCATCACGTGCTCCACCAGCTCATCCACCGACTCGATGCCGTCGAGCAACGTCACCCGAGCCGGCTCGGCGATGGCGAGGTCCCGATAACCGGCTCTCACCGCCTCCTGGAACTCCAGGCTCTCGCTACCGATCCGATCGGGCCGGCCCTGACGGGCGAGAGCGGTGCCCGAATCGACCTCTATCACGAAGACACGCCCCGGTTCCACCCCACCCAGTGCAGCCTCGTTGATCTGGCGAACCAGGTCCACTCCCAGGCCACGGGCCTTGCCCTGATAACTGATCGAGGAGTAGTAGGTACGGTCGCTGATCACCCATGCGCCGCGCTCCAAGGCGGGGGCTACGACCTCACGCATCAGCTGCGCCCGCTGGGCGGCGAAGAGCAGCGCCTCGGCCCATGGATCGACGTGATCTGAGTCCAACAAGAGCTCGCGAATCTGCTCTCCCAGCGACGTGCCGCCGGGCTCCCGTACCTCGACCACCTCGTCCCCCTCGGCCCGCAGACGGGCTGCCAATGCGGCAGACAAGGTGGTCTTGCCACTGCCATCGCCGCCCTCGAGCGCAATATATCGGTGGTTTCGGGGTCCTTTCCCTGTCACTGTGACAGACGGTAACGGTCCCCCGGGACACGGGTCGTGTTGACATCGACCCGTCTCATCAAGTCAACTCACCACCCCATGCCCAAGAGCCTCGTCATAGTGGAGTCGCCGACCAAGGCCCGAACCATCTCGGGTTTCCTCGGGCCGGACGTGGCCGTGGAGTCGTCGATGGGCCACATCCGCGACCTGCCCCGCTCGGCGGCGGAGATCCCGTCGAGCGCAAAAGGCAAGGGTTGGGCCCGTCTCGGCGTCGACGTCGACAACGACTTCGAACCGCTCTACGTGATCCCCAAGGAGAGAAAAGACAGGGTCAAGAAGCTCAAGGAGCTGCTGGCGGGAGTGGACCAGCTCTATCTGGCGACCGACGAGGACCGCGAAGGAGAGTCGATCGCCTGGCACCTGACCGAGGCCCTCAAACCGAAGGTGCCGGTGCACCGCATGGTGTTCCACGAGATCACCCAGCATGCCATCGAGGATGCCTTCGCCAACCCCCGTGACCTCGATCTTCGCCTGGTGCAGGCTCAGGAGGCCCGGCGCATCCTCGACCGCCTCTACGGCTTCGAGGTCTCTCCCGTCCTGTGGCGAAAGGTCCAGCAAGGGCTTTCTGCAGGGAGGGTGCAGAGCGTGGCAGTGCGCATCGTCGTGGAACGGGAGCGGGAGCGAATGCGGTTCACGGCCGCTTCGTACTGGAGCCTGGAGGGGACCTTTGCCCCGGTCGACGACCTAGATCGGCTGTTCGAGGCAACCCTGCTCCAGGTCGACGAGTCACGCGTCGCCACTGGCAAGGAGTTCGACTCGACCGGTAAGCCGAAACCGGGAGCCCTCGTCCTCGATCAAGAGGGGGCGACCGCACTCGCCCAAGGCCTGCTCGACTCGAGGTTCGAGGTGCAGTCGGTCGAGGAGAAGCCGTACCGCCGCTCCCCCTATCCCCCGTTCCGAACCTCGACCCTGCAACAGGAGGCTGCGCGGAAGCTTCGCTTCTCCTCGTCCCGCACGATGTCGGTGGCCCAGCGCCTCTACGAGAACGGATACATCACGTATATGCGCACCGACTCGACATCGCTGGCCGAATCGGCCGTGGCCTCGGCTCGATCGCAGATCGCCAAGTTGTACGGGGAGGAATACCTCTCTCCCAAGCCCCGCACCTACGCATCCAAGGTGAAGGGCGCCCAGGAGGCCCATGAGGCGATCCGCCCCGCCGGGGACGACCAGTTCCAGACGCCCGAGCAGATGGCGTCCGCGGTCGGCCCGGATGAGGCCCGGCTCTACGAGCTCATCTGGAAGCGAACGCTTGCGTCGCAGATGGCCGATGCTGTCGGTGTCAGCGTGTCCGCCCGGCTGGGAGCGGAGACAGCCGATGGCAGGAAGGCCGTCTTCGGTACCAGTGGCAGGACGATCACCTTCCCGGGCTTCATGCGGGTCTATGTCCAGGGCAGCGACGATCCCGAGTCCGACCCCGAGGACAAGGAGCGCGCCCTGCCCCCGCTCACCGCAGGCGACCCGCTGGCCGTCCAGAGCCTCGAGCCGACCGGGCACGAGACCCGCCCCCCGGCCCGGTACACCGAGGCCTCCCTCGTGCAGCGTCTCGAAGAGCTCGGAGTGGGTCGGCCCTCCACTTATGCCTCCATCATGACCACCATCCAGGATCGGGGATATGTATGGAAGAAGGGCTCGGCGTTGGTCCCGACCTTCGTCGCCTTCGGTGTGGTGGGCCTGCTCGAAAAGCACTTCCCCCAACTCGTCGACTACAGCTTCACCGCCTCCATGGAGGACGATCTCGACCGCATCGCCGCCGGGCAGGAGGAATCGGTGCCCTGGCTCACCCAGTTCTACTTCGGCGACGATGGGCTAAAGCACAAGGTCGCCACCCACCTCGACGAGATCGACCCGAGGGCGGTGGGCTCGATACCGATCGGGACCGACGAGTCGGGGGCCGATGTGGTGGCCAGGATCGGTAGATACGGGCCCTATGTCGAGATCGGGGAGGAGAGGGCATCCATCCCGGAGGACCTTCCCCCCGACGAGCTGACGGTCGAGAAGGCCATCGAACTGGTCCAGCATCAGAACGCCGGCGACAAGATCTTCGGGACCGACCCCGAGAGCGGGTTGACCGTATACGGCAAGACCGGTCGCTTCGGGCCCTACGTGCAGCTGGGCGAGGTCGAGGAAGGCAGCAAGGAGAGGCCGAGACGGGCATCCCTGTTCAAGACGATGTCGCTGGACGAGTTGTCGCTGGACACCGCGCTGAGCCTCCTCTCCCTTCCCCGCACCGTGGGCACCGACTCAGAGGGCGTCGAGATCATCGCCCTCAACGGCCGATATGGGCCCTATATCCAGCGCGGCTCCGATCGACGCAGCCTGGAGAGCGAGGACCAGCTGTTCACCCTCACGGTGGAAGAAGCGCTCCGCATACTGGCCGAGCCTCCTCGCCGGAGAGGCCAGCGGGCCGCGGCAGCGCTGAAGGATCTGGGCCAGGACCCGGTGAGCGGAAAGCCTGTCACCGTGCGGACCGGGCGCTATGGGCCGTATGTCACCGACGGCGAGGTCAACGCCTCTCTCCGTCAGGGCGACTCGCCGGAGACCATCACCATCGAACGGGCCGCTGAGCTGCTGGCTGCCCGTCGGGAGCGGATAGGAAGCTGACCCCCTTTTGCGAAATCGGGACGTGAAACGTCGCATACCGAGGCGATCGGTCCCAATCTCGCAGGTCAGAGCACCGTGGCGGCCATCTCGGCCAGCGGTGAGCGAACCGTCTTCTCCAGGGTGACGTGGCCGAAAAGTGGCGACCCCTTGAACTTCTCGATCAGCGCGGCCATGCCCCCGAAAGGTGAGATGTACGGGTTGTCGACCTGGGTCAGGTCACCACAGAACACCACCTTCGAGTCCCGCGACATCCGGGTGAGGATCACCTTCAGGGTGGGCAGCTCCAGGTTCTGCGCCTCATCGATGATGACGAACTCGCCGGTGATCGAGCGCCCACGAAGATAGGTGACAGCCGCCATCTCGAGCTCACCGCGGTCGACCAGCTCTTCGATGGCGTGTTTGGCCCCATCCACCCCTGCGTCGGAGAACAGGGCGTAGAGGTTGTCGTGCACCGCTGCCATCCAGGGGGCCAACTTCTCGTTGAGATCCCCGGGTAGATAGCCCACTTCCTGCCGTCCTACTGCGACCAGCGGTCGGTAGACCGAGACCCGACGGTACCGCCCCTGCTCGAGGACCTGTTCCAGGGCGGCGGCGAGGGCCAGGAAGGTCTTGCCCGTCCCGGCCATGCCCATGAGGGACACGGCCGGGATGTCCGGGTCGAGCAGCTGGTGAAGAGCGACGGTCTGCCTCACGTTCTTCGGCTCCACTCCGAAGGCACGGACATGGCCCGGAACCCGTTCGACGACAACGTCTGGCTCGGCCTGGATCACCCGGGCGAGTGCCGAGCGCGATGTCCCGGATCTGAGTAGGACGAATTGGTTGACCATGACGTCGAGCCCTTGCAGAGCGATCTTCCCCTCGTCGAACAGACGGTCGATCGTCTCCCCGTCGGTGAGATGCTCGACGAGACCCGATTGGAGCTGTTCCACCGGCACCGTGTCGGCGCGATAATCCTGGACGGGGACACCGAGCTGGGCACCCTTTATCCGGAGTGATGCGTCCTTGGTGACCAGGACCGCCGGAGCCTGCTCGTGCAGGTTCAGACAGGTGGCCAGGATCCTGTGGTCGGGGGAGATCGGGTCGAGAACGGCGGGGAGACGGTCGGACACCACGCCGTTGAGCTCGATCCTGAGAGTCCCGCCCCCCGGAATCGGCACTGGCTCGCGCATCCCGCCGGAGCGTGACGCCCCCAGCTCCTCGAGGAGGCGAATGGCCGCCCGGGCGTTGGCCCCGACCTCATCCATCCGGGTCTTCTTCCGGTCGAGCTCTTCGACTACGACCAAGGGCAGGACGACATCGTGCTCGTCGAATCTGAGTGGCGACTGCGGGTCGGCGAGAAGCACACAGGTGTCGAGGACGTAGGTGGCCACCGGGTCGGCATGCTCAGAGGTGTTCGCCAAGGACCACAGCATCCCGCCGCCCGCAACGAATTACAAGGATCGTCGTCGGTCAGGGTCGAGCCTCGACCCGGAACACCGGGAACCGGCCCGCCGTCGCCGCGAAGTCGGCCGTCGTCGGGTTGTCCGGGACATCCATGTAGGGCCGGGGGAATGTCTCCCTGGCGTAGTAGGCGGCGACCGTCTCTGCCGCCACGTCACCGGATACCTCCTCGAGACGCACCCGGCGCTCGCTCGACCCGTGGCGTAGGGTCACGTTCGGATCAGAGCGCACGTTGTGCACCCACGCCACCTCACCGTAGGGAGCGACCAGGTATTCAGAGTCGCCCAGCTCGATGGGGCTCACCGGCACCTGGCGCGGTTTCCCACTCATCCGCCCGGTGGTGGTCAGCACCTCGGTCCGACCCCACCCTCTTCGCGCCATCCATGACGTGAGCCGGTTGATATTGGCGCTGGCCTCGTATGGCTTGGCCATGTCGACAACCTAGCGATCATCGTCGTCGCGCCGCCCAGGCCAGGAACTCTTTCAGTGGCTTGGCGTTTGCCACCCGCTCGGTGGTGACCCAGCCTCGCTGCGCATAGGTGACCCCGTAACCCATCCGCACCAGGTCACCGGTGTGATGTGAGTCGGTGTCGATGACGAAGTCGATGTCACGGGTCATGGCAAGACGTGACACCTCGGCGGTCGCGTCGAGACGGTCGAGTGCGCCATTGATCTCCAGCGCCACACCGGTGACCTCGAGGGCCTCGAGCACGACGTCGATGTCGAGCTCGACACCGGGCCGCCGACCCACATAGCGCCCGCTGAGATGCCCGATGGCATTGACCGCCGGGTCGTGGAGCGCCTTGAGGATGCGGGCGGTCTGCAGTTCCTGGGACAAGTCGAAATGGGAGTGGATCGAGGCGACGCAGTAGTCGAACTCCATCCTGAATTCGGGGTCGTAGTCGAGACCGCCGTCGGGGCCGATGTTGAGCTCGCAACCGAAGAGAAGCCGGATGTCGGGATACCGGTCCTGTACGGCACGGATCCTGTCCCGGTGCTCGAGCATCACCTCCCGACTCGACCCGTTGATGGCCAGATCCTCCCCGTGATCGGTGAAAGCGACGTACTCGTACCCCTCGGCCAGCGCTGCCTCGACCATCTCCTCGATCGTGGACCGCCCATCTCCTGACCGGTCGGAGTGGTAGTGGAGGTCCCCCTTGATCTGGTCTCGCTGGATCAATGACGGCATCTCCCCGGTGCTGGCCGCCTCCATCTCACCGGTCCCCTCACGCAACGGGGGCGGGACGAGCTGCAATTCCAGAGCCTTGTAGATGTCCTCCTCGGTGGCCGAGGCGATGACCCGGTCGTCCTCGAAGAGCCCGTATTCGCTGAGCAGCCATCCCCGATCGATGGCGCGCTGTCTCAAGGCAATGTTGTGAGTCTTCGATCCCGTGAAGTAGAGGAGGGCGGAGCCGAGTTGGGCGGGCTCTACGGTGCGGACGTCGACCTGCATGCCTTCCCTGGTCAGGAACGAGGTCTTGGTCCCGCCAGAGCCAATGAGCTCGGCTACTTCAGGCAGACGGGCCACGAACTCGGACACCGAGCTCGGTTCGGTCGATGCGACCACGATGTCGATGTCGCCCACGGTGTCGGCGAATCGTCGGATCGACCCGCAGGGCACAGCCGTCTCCACTCCGTCGAGGGCTGAGATGCGAGCGGCCAGGGAGCGGGCGAGCGGAAGGGCCTCCACCAACGGGGTACGGCGATCCTTGCCGTGGAGACCGAGCCGGTCGATCGCCTTGGCGATCTTCTCCTCGGAGGTCTTCCCCAGCCCGGGCAGCTCACGCAGCTGCTCGGCGGCTATGGCCTGGTGCAGCCCTTCGATGTCCTGGACACCGAGTTCGGCCCTGATCAGCTTGAGGGTCTTGGGACCGAGGCCGGGGATCTTGGTCAGCTCGACGAAAGACGGCGGGTACTTCTCACGGAGTGCGGTGAGCTTGGCCACCTTCCCGGTCGCCATGAACTCGAGGATCTTGTCGGCGGTGGACCCACCTACCCCTTTGATCTCGGTGAGCTTGTTCTTGTCGAGCCCGGTCAGCTCTCCCTGGAAGCCCTCGATCCCGTGAAAGGCATTCTCGTAGGCCCGCACCCTGAAGGCTTGGGAGCTGCCCTCATCGATCTCCGTGAGCTTCGCCAGTTCGGCCAGCATCCGCAGCACTTCGAGACGGGTGGCCATGAAAGGAGCCTAGATCTGCCACTCAATCGTCAGCGATGTCTGCTGTGACCCCGTCGGTGACCCCGAGGAGAGTCGCAGGAGTCAGCTCCAGCTGGAGCCCGCGCCGCCCACCAGACACCGCGATCGTCTCGTGCTGCAACGCCGAGGAATCGAGGACCAGACGCTGTCGCTTGCGCCGCCCGAACGGGCTGATCCCGCCCGGGACATAACCGGTGTCCCTCTCTGCCGTCGCCGGCGAGGCGAGCGAGCAGCGCTTCCCCTCGACGGCTTGGGCCAGCTTCTTCGCGGAGAGACGTCTCGCCACCGGAACCACGGCGACGAGGACCTCGTCATCGACCTCGGCCACCAGGGTCTTGAAGACACGATCCGACGCCATGCCTATGGCTTTGGCCACCGCTTCGCCGTATCCCTCGCCCACCTTCTCGTCGACCGCGTACTGGTGGACCTGGTAGGAAGCCCCGGCCCTGTCCAGCTCAGCCGTGGCCCTCGTGACCTGCGCGGCCACCCGTCACCATCTCTCCACGAGGTGCTCCCGGCCCGGCGGCGGCTCGTATGGCTCGGGCCAGAAGTCGGTGACAGTGGTTATCAAGCCGTTGGCGAAAGTGAGGAAGGCCATCCCGTCGGCCGGGTCCTCCCCGGGCAGCTCCCAGCCGAACCAGGCCACGCCGTTTACGTCGTCGGCGATGGCGACCTCGAGCCTCAGATGCCAATCGCCCGGGTACTCCTGGTTGAACCGGAGATATCGGTCGCGCCCCCGGATTCGCTCCCGGGTCTGAGGCAGCGCGTAGACCACCTCCGGGTGGAGGAGGGCGGCCCATTTATTCCAATCGCGTGCGTCCAGGCTCTCGATGAACGCGACTACCCGGTCCCTGTTGTCCGGCACGCGGCCACCCTATCCCCTCACCGACCGCCAGGGTCACCTTCCCAGCCAGAGGCGGGGCTCGAACTCGGCCCGTGCCGTCCTCCCCACCGCCACCTCGCCGAACAAGGGCACATTTGCGGTCAGCGCGACTGTCACCGCGACGACACGAGCCTTCAAGGAGGTGTTCACATCACACCAGCAACTGATCAACCGTGCCCCGTTGCGCTGGGCCAACTCGGCGGCGAGACGGTCGGGCGCACCGTCCGCCGCAGGGGGATAGGTAGCCACCGCCGCGGCGAGAGCCGCAGCCTCGGCTGCCGTCGCCGCCTTCTCCCGGGTGTCGAAGAGCACACCCAGCGCCGCGGTGCCCACCCCCACGGTCGCGATCAGACCACACAGGCCGAGCATGAGGATGGTTCCGGCCCCGGTGTCGGGCCTCACTTCTCGGTCCGCATGGTGGCACTCGCCGAGAGTTCGACTCCCACCGCCCCGGGGAACGGTGCGCCGAGGATGTGACGCATCGACACCGAGACCCGGGCCATGGCGCCAACTCGGGACGGCCTCTCCACCGAGACCCGAGCCGAAGCCCGCGTCTCGGGTGTCAGGGAGGCGAGTACCGCTTCAACCGCCCGCGCCGGGTCTGGCGTGGTGGCCGCCACCCGCGCCCCTTCCCTTGCTGCCCCCTGCAGCTCGATCCTGGTCCGGGCCACACCGATGACTTGCAGTGAGGCCAGAAGAACCAGGATCGCTACTGGCAGTACCAGGAACAATTCGACAGTCACCGAGCCGCGCTCCCCGTTCAGAATCTCCCCGCCACCCAGTCGATGACCTTCCCGAACAGGCTCCCCAGCAACCCGCCCCCGCTCCCCGACTGCAGCCATCTCAGCGCGATGACCGCCAGCGCGGTTGCAGCGAGGATCACCAGGAAGTACTCGACCGTGCCCGGCCCGCGCTCGCCGCGGGCAGCCAGCCATGTGAGCATCCGTGCCATTTCCTCTCCTTTTCGTCCGGTTGCCGACCGGTGCGGGGAGAAGTGCGGATCTCATGAGAGGGGCCCCGAGAGATCTTCGAACAGATGCAGCATCGAAGGGGCATAGAGGAGAAGAACGAGCCCGGGGAGCACGAGAAGGGTGATGGGAAGCATGAGCCGAACCGGAAGCGCGCGGGACCGAGCGACCCTTGTCGCCTTCTCGTCGGCGATATCAGCCTCGATCATGGCGCGGACGGTGTCACCCAGTGCCGCGCCCGACTTCTGTGCCCTGGCCAGCTGGGAAAGGATGCCCCTCAACTCCCCCCTCATCGGAAGGACGGCGTGGGTCAACCCGGAGATGGTGGCGACCCTGGCGGCGCGGGCCAGCTCTTCGTTTTCGGGGAAGGCAGCCGCCACGGTCTGGAGCGCGCCCAGCACGGACCTCCCCGATCGAAGTTCGATGAGGAGAACTATCAGCGCCGGCCTGAGCGCGGACGGGGCACGCCGCAAACGTCCCAGAACATGGAACCCCAGGGTGAGGCACACTCCGAGGAAGGCGCCAGGCGCCCCAGCGACGGCCAGACCGGCCGAAGCCGCGATGAGGGCCTTCATCTGGCCCTCCGCAGTATGGCAATCGAGAGAACGAGGCCCAACAAGACCAGGGCGGCGCCGATGAGGGCCGCGGCTCGCTGCGCGGGCTGGCGCAGATACGGCTCCAATCCTCCCCGGGTCAGGGCCCAACCCACACCGGTCACCGTGGCAGCCAGGAGCACCGCACCGGTGGCGCGGGCGGGGGCCGAAGCTATCGACACTTCGTGCGCCACCTCCACCTGGGCCAAGGCCAGCCCCCCGACCTCGTCGAACAGCGATGCGGGTGAGACGCCGATTTCGCCCGCCCGAGACAGCAATGCCTCGAGCTCGGGCCCGACATCGTCGAATTCCATAGACGCTGCTTTGGCGACCGTGCTCATAGGCGCTCCCTCATGGCATAGCCGAGCGACTCCGGGTGCCTCGACAGAGAGAGCCGATCTCTCCACCGACAGACGCAACGATTCTCCGGCTCGCAACTCGGCGGACACGGCTTCGCAGAAGCGGACAGCACGCATCGACAGGCCGGGCCGGGCCCGCCACCAGACCAGGGCAACCAGCCCGAGGAAAGGCAGGGGGACGGCCAAAGCCAGCGCGAGAAGGGCAAGACGTCGCCAATCGGCGCCTGCGGCGAGGCCCACGGCCATGATGGTCCAGGTCACGGTGTGTCCTCGATGCCTTCGTGGCCCACTGCGGCGATCTCGGTGATGGAGCGCGACGGGCCCTCGCGGTCGAGTTGGACAACGAAGTCGATGGCCGCATGCAGCTGACGCCTCACCGCCACCTCGGCGGTGTCGCCGGCCGACAGAGCGAGGGTCTCGAGACGCCACAACGCCTCCTGGGGCGTATTGGCGTGGATGGTCGACAAGGAGCCACGATGCCCGGTGTTCAGTGCCCAGATCAGATCCAACGCCTCGGCGCCGCGCACCTCGCCTACCACGATCCGGTCCGGTCTGAGCCGGAGGGCTGATCGGAGAAGCTGTCGGATGGTGATCTCACCCACTCCCTCCTGATTGGCTGGATGTGCCTCGAGTCGGACCCGATGCCCCGGAATCTGGAGCTCGGCGGCATCCTCGATCGTCACAACCCGTTCCACGGGCGGGATCAGAGCGGCGAGCAGGTTGAGCAGAGTGGTCTTCCCGGTGCCGGTGCCACCGGAGACGAGGATCGTCTGCCTGGCCAGGACCGCTGAGGCGAGCGCATCGACCTGAACCTGCGTCGCCGAACCGGCGCCCACCAGCTCATCCAACGAGCGAACCGCCTGGGTGAATCGGCGTATGGCGACTATCGGGTGGTCGACCGCCGCCGGTGGGACGACCACATGGATCCGGCTCCCGTCGGCGAGTCTCCCGTCGACCGTCGGGGACGACCGATCCACTCTGAGGCCCAGCGGCGCGATGGCCCGCTCCACCGTGGCATGGAGATCGGAGTCCCCGGCGAAACGCGCATCCACCCGGGACAGGGCGCCACCCCTATCCACCCAGATCTCATTCGGTCCATTGACCAGGATGTCGGTGACGAGAGGGTCGGCCAGCAGCGGCTCCAACGGCCCCATCCCCAGCACGCGGTCGGCTACGTCGGTGGCCAGGGACCCGGCTCGCCGGGGCGATGCGATGGTGAGGAGACGCTCGGCCTCGGCGGTCACCTCGGACCGCCGCAAGGCGACGGTGCCGGCAGCGATGTCGCCGATGACACGATCGATCACCCCCATGGCATCGACCACACGTTGTCCCAGGCCCTGACCCATCGCGCCCGCAGGGCGGTTCGCCCACCGAGCAGACGTCTGACCAGCGATCCCGTCAGCCTGGGCAGGACCGGCCCGGGGCCCGGTGGTCTGACCCGAGCGCCGACCGGCTGCCAGACGGCAGGCTCCTGCTCCGTCGAACGAAGAAAGCCGGGGAGCAGTGCCCTCACCGGCACGTTCCGGCCCTCCCATTGGCCCTGTCGACAACGAATCACGACCGCCGGCCAAGCCTCGGAGAGGGCCTCGATCAGCGGTAGCGCGGCGTCGACGGTGATCGGGCCCGAGCCGAGGAGCGCAACCCCCGACCGGCCGGGTCTGAGCTCGGCAAGGGATGGTCCCTCCGAAGCGAGATCCGAGAGAGTGCGCCCCTCCAGTGCCAGGTCGCGGCAAAGGTCGACAACCAGAGCGCTTCCCGCAACCTGGGCCAGACCCAGGGCGGAGACCAATGACAGCACCGGCTCCGCTGAATGAACGGCGAGCAGACCACGCCCTGCCGGAGATCTCCCCATCCCCACCATGGCTCGAACGTATCGAGCCGGGCAACCCCCTACAAGGGGGTCGTGCGCCAGACGTGACCGGCGGCGGTCACGGCCTCGATCAGCTCGGAGATGGTGAACGAGCCGTCTGGCAGTGACTCCACGACCGTGTGGTCGACCGCGATTCCGCGCACCGCCCAGATCAGGCTGCGGTCGATGTCCTCGGTCAGCCTGTCCTTCTCCGCCCGTTTCACCGCTTCGGAAACCGGGACGACGAGCAGAGCGGGGACTGTCACGTCCCCGAGCGGGCCATCGATCTCAATGCCGTCGGCATCGACGAAGACGACCCGGCCGTCGCCGGCCCTCCGGCGCAGTTCGCGGAAGTCGATCACCGGTCAAAAGTACCCTCGTCCCATGATCGATCGGGCGATGATCGTGGTGGCCGCCGGGAGCGGGGTCAGGTTCGGTGATGACAAGATGATGCTGCGGGTCGCCGGCCTGCCCCTGGTGGCACACACCGTCGCTGCCGTGTCGGGACATGCGGATCGATGCGTCCTGGTATGCCGGCCCGACCAGATGCCGGCTCTCTCCGACCTGGCTCCGGGGGTCGATCTGGTGCCCGGTGGCCCGACCCGGACCGCGTCCGAGATGGCGGGGCTCGCCGCCGTCGGCGGGTCGGCGCGTCTGATCGGTATCCATGACGGTGCCCGCCCGTTGGTGGATCATGCCCTGGTCGAGCTGCTCTTCGAGACCGCGGCCAAGGTGGGCGGAGCGGTTCCTGTCGTCGACCCCGGCCCCCTGGTCAGGAGGTCCGACCTCGCCATCATCGAGGGGGCCGTGTTGGCGCAGACCCCGCAGGTGTTCCGTGGTGAGGGTCTGGTCGCCGCCTACGAAGCGGCGGCAGCTGTCGGATTCGTGGGCGTGGACACGGCCGAGGTCGTTCGGCGATTTGGGACGCTGGAGATAGCGACAGTGGCCGGTGACCCCGGCAACATCAAGGTGACCGAGCCGGGGGACCTGGAGCGTGTCAGGGGGCAACTCGAATCATTGGACACCGGTCTCCGATGAACGGCGAGCAGCCACCTTCGGGCCGATTGTCGGAGATGGGTGCTCGGCGTCGACTGATTGACGACGTCGAGGTCACGCTCATCTTCTACGGCTCGATCGTGTACCTCGCGGTCATCTCGGCGCTCGGATCACAGCCCACGCAACCCTCGCCCTTGGGCGCCATCAGCGCAGTGATTGCGAGCGCCACGGTGCTGTACATGGCACACGTCTTCACCGCGCTCGTACCTCGAGTCGCCCGGGCCGGGCGTTTCTCCTGGGCGGACCTGCGTGCAGCGCTGTGGCACGACTTCCCGTTACTGGCGTCTGTCGCCGTTCCCGTTCTTCCCCTCCTCCTCGCGGCATGGGACGTCATCGCCGTCGACACCGGGTATCGACTGAGTGTCCGGTTGACGATCGTCTTGCTCTTTGCGATCGCGGTCGTCCTGAGCCGCCGGGACGGCCTGTCATGGAGGCGCGCCCTCATCGCAGGGCTGATCATCATGGTCATCGCCATCGTCGTGATTCTCCTCGAGTCCCAGGTCCATTGAGCCGCGTCTGATCAGCTCCCTCGGCGATCTCCGGTCGCCTCCAGCGTCTTCTCGTAGCGGACCTCGGTCACATCGACTCCCCCGATTGCCTCGATCCGTATCGGTTTGCCCAGAGCCCACCCCTGTCTCTCGTAGAACGCCCGTGCCCGGGTATTTCTGTCGAGCACCCAGAGCAATGCCCGCCGATAACCGGACTCGGCAAGTGATCCCTCACCGGCCGCCAACAGGTCCCGGCCCACGCCCTTCCCCCACCGCGCCGGATCGAGATAGATGGCAAAGACCTCCCCCCAACCCTGGTGGATGGCGGGGCCGATGGCGCAGAAGCCGATGACCACGCCTTCCGCCTCTGCCAGCAGCACCGTGCCCCGGGGCTGACGCAGGATTCGGGCCCAGCTCTGGGTACGGTCCTCGATGTCGAGAGAATCGAGGAACCCTTGGTCGATGAGGCCCGGGTAAGCGGCCTGCCAGCTGGCGACGTGAACCCGCGCCATGCCTCCAGCGTCCCGGGGCTCGGCCTCGCGAATGAGGGGCGACGAGCCGGTCACGGCCCCTGAGGTGGCTCCTCCGATGCGCCGACGGCCTCGACGTCCGGTTCGGTTCCGTCCCGTTCGGGGTCGTCGGTGACACGCTCATCACGGCCGCCGAGAACCCAGAAGGCGAGGGCAGACAGCGATGCGGCCCCGAGGGCGACACCAAGCCACAGCCATTGGCCGGTGGAAGCGCTGATGGCCGTCCCGTCCTCGGGTTCGGTAATTGGTGCGCTCGACGCAAAGTCCACTCCCAACTCGCCGAGCGAGACAGGGCCCGACTCGGCTCCCGGATCTCCGATCACCTCGAACACCACCACGTAGTTCGCCGGCTTGACCTCGGTGGTCACTCCATAAACACCGTCCTCACGGACAACCATGGGGATGGTGATGGTGTCCTCGTCGGGCAGGGCGAGATGAGCGACGACCGAGTCCGGGAGCCCATCGACCTCCACCCGCAGCTCGATGACCATGCTCTCCTCGCCCATCGACTCGACGGTTGCCGCGGCGTTCCCGAAGCCGGCCCCAAGCTCCACGGCGAGGAGGATTGCCGCGGTGAATGTGGTCATCCGCCCGGCGATGCTACCCATGAGTCGGATCGCCACTCTCGGTGCGCGTTTCCATCCAGTCTCCACGTGCAACCAACACCTCCTTGAGGAGGTCGGGCCGATCGGTGATGATCCCGTCGACACCCAGGTCGAGCAGTTCCCCCATCTCCCCCTCATGATTGACGGTCCAGACGTGGACCTGGAGACCCAGGCCGTGAGCCGCCTCGACCAGACGCTTGTCGACCACCCTCACTCCCCGCGACCGACGCGGAAGCTGGAGCGCAACGGCGTCAGACTTGACGCCCCGCCCCACCCTCGACGCCAGCAGCCACGAACGGCTCAGGGCCGCCCCGGTCGACGTCGCGACCCGACTCCCGGTCACCGCCCGGAACTCATCGAGTCTGCGATCCGAGAAAGACCCGACTATCAGCCGGTCGTGAAGGTCGAGCCGATGGATGAGGTCGTTGAGTGGACCGATGAGGTTCTCGGCTTTGAGATCGATCACGAAGGCCACATCGGGGAAGGTCAGCACCGCCTCTTCGAGGCTCGGGACACGAAGGCCCCTGGACCGGAACACCGGTCCTTCGTCTCCTCTGTGGCGGTATCCCGCATCCAGCCGGCCCAACTCGTCGAACGTGAGCTCACTCACCGGGCCCGAGCCGTCGGTTGTCCGATCGACGGTGGGGTCGTGGAGACAGACCAGTGTCCCGTCCCGGGTCAGGTGAAGATCTGTCTCCAGATGGCGATATCCGAGGGCGACCGCGCCGGCGAAGGCCTCCATGGTGTTCTCCGGCCAGAGGAGACGGCTGCCGCGATGAGCGATCGCGACCGGCGGGCGCCACTTCTCGAGAGCCATACCGGCGCAAAGTAATGGGCCCCGCCGGGTAGACGGGGCCCATCGAATCCCGGTTAACGGGCACTCACTCGGCGACTCTGTCCTTGAGGCCCTTCGAAGCGGAGAAATGGGCGTATCTCTTCGCGGATATCGTGATCGTCTCGCCCGTGGCCGGGTTACGGCCCTGACGTGCGGAGCGGTGCTTGGTGGCGAAATTGCCGAATCCGGTGATGTTCACTTTGCGGCCGGCATCCAGCTCAGCAGCGATGATCCCCTCGCCCGGCTTGGTGGAGAAGATCACGTCGATGATCTCCGCCGCCTTGCCCTTGGAGATGTCCGCCTTGTCGGCGAGCTTGTCCGCCATCTCGGACTTGTTCACGGCCCCTCCTTGTGGGTCGACGTTTGGCACCGTCAAATTGGTGACGTGCCGTCTAACCATAGGCGAAAAGGCCACAACTGCTTGGCTTTTCAGGGGTTAGCCTTCGTCGACGAGGAGGAGAATGAGCGTCCAATTCGAGCTCGCCGGAGATGTTGCGGTGGTCACCATGGACCGACCCGACCGTTTCAACGCCATCGAGGCCTCACTCGGCGACGGTCTGGTGCGGGCGCTCGAGCGGGCGAGTGAGGAAGCCAGGGCGGCGATCCTGACCGGGGCCGGACGGGCGTTCTGCGCCGGAGCGGACCTCGCCGACTTGAGACCCCAATACGAGGAGGGCGGAGGTCCCGACCTCACTGCGTTGCTCGACGACGTGTTCCACCCCGCCCTCGAAGCGATCCTCGACTGCCGGGTGCCGGTCATCGGCGCAGTGAACGGCGTCGCCGCCGGTGCGGGGATGGGTCTCGCCCTCGCCTGTGACCTCAGGGTCCTGTCGGAGGACGCCTTCTTCACCTCGGCTTTCACCGCCATCGGCCTGATACCGGACACGGGCACCACGTGGTGGCTGTCCCATCATCTCGGTGTCTCGCGCGCCCTCGAACTTGCCCTCACCAATCGCAGACTTTCCGCTGCAGAGACTCTCGACCTGGGGCTTTGCCTCGATGTGGTACCAGGCGATCAGCTGCTCGACCGATCCCTGGAGCTGGCCGGGCAGATGGCCGACCTGGTGCCCGATTCCCTGGTCACGGCAAGACGGCTGATCAGGCGGGCCGCATCGTCATCGCTCGAGGATGCCATGAAGGCGGAGCGAGCGGAGCAAGGCCGCCTGGGCAAGACCCCCGAGCATCGGGAAGGCGTCATCGCATTCCTGGAGAAGCGAAAGCCTGATTTTCGGGACCGCTAGTTGAATCCCGCGAGGATTTCCGCGCTTCGAGCTGCGACAATCGAGACAGGACGGATCAGTACCGGGCCAGGTACACCTCCACCGTCAGCTTTCCGGCCTCGCCCTTGCCGAAGGCGACCCCGATCTCGTTGTTGAGCCAAGCCAGGTCCTCGTTTCCGGTCTGAAAGGTGAGAAGCTCACGGGGCTCGGCCGACCCGTCCGCGCTCACTATGGACACCCCAGTGCCCCGATAGCCGACGGTCTCGCGCTTTTCGCCCAAAGTGGCGTGAATGTCGAGGTCCATGTTCCCGTCCGACCGCAGCGTCACGAAGTCCACCCCGCTCACCGGACGCTGGCCCTCCCAATGCTCACTGGTGGCGGTGCCTTCGAAGGGGAAGTCGATGCGCATACCGGCCGGGGTGTCGCCGACGATCCTCCTCCCCATCTCGGCCTCGATGGTGCAGAACAGCTCCAGTGACGGCATGGGACCTACTCCTGATTCGGGGGCTCGAAACGCTAGTGGCGGGATTGCCTGAGGAGGTCGAGCACCTCGGAATCGGTGGTTGGGCTGAAGTCCCGGTACCAGGCGCCGACAGCCATGAATCGTCGGGGTTGCTCCAGCACGATCACCCGATCTGCCTGCTTCTCTATGACCGGGATCGAGTCGGCGGGCGCCACGGGGACGGCCAGCCAAACCCCGGCCGCCCCCCGTGCTCGCAACACAGCGATCGCGACGAGCGCGGTGGACCCCGTGGCCAGCCCATCATCTACGACGATGGTCGTCCTGTCATGCGGATCGATGGGAGACGCGGCCTTCCTGTAGAGACCCAGCCTCTGCTCGAGCTCGGCACGTTCCATGGCGGCACGATCCTCGAACATCTCGTCGTCGATTCCCACCGAGGCCATCACCCCACGGTTCATGACCACGGCCTCACCTTCGGCCACGGCTCCCATCGCCAACTCGGGGTGAAAGGGGACGCCAACCTTCCGCACCACCAGCACGTCGAGCTCACAGCCAAGCGCCAAAGCCACCTCATACCCGACCGGGACCCCACCGCGAGGCAACGCGGTGACCAGAGGGTCGACCGGTTGCTCGGCGGCCACGGCTCGACCCAGCTTCGCCCCCGCCTCACGACGGTCGGCGAATCTCATCGCATCAGCCGTGCCGGTCTACGTACCGTTTCAACCAGGGAGTCACCTGGGCGAGGTAATCCTCGGCCTCCCCCATGGGAAGGGTGCGGGCCGCGTAGTTCATCAGCAGGATCTGCCTTGCGGCGTGAAAGCCGTCCAACTGCTCGTCGTCTTCGATCGGCCAGGGTGCGATCTCCTCGTACCCTTGACGGTAGGCCGCCCTGATCTCGTCGCGTCGCTCGCTCGCCCGTGACGAATAGAGACAGACGGACACATCCTGGCCGGGGGTGGCGATCATCACGTCTTCGAAGTCGAAGGCATGTAGACGCGACTGGATCAAATGGACGTTCCACTCGTGGAGGTCACCATGCACCACGTGGGGGAGCCCGTTGGCCCATGCTTTCTTGATCACATGCTCGCAAAGCTCGGCCGCCCGGCTGATCGTGTCGCGCCGATACGAGTCGAAGAGATGGTCGAATCGGGCGCTCTCGATGATCACGGGGTCACTGACCGGGTCGTAGTAGAAGATGCGGTCCCAGCGGCGCATGCCTTGGGGGTTGCGGACCTGCCAGTTGCGACCGTGCTCCTGGAGCGAAGCGCTCACCCTGCCCAGGAGCCGGTACCCGAAGCTCCCGGCCCCATCGCCCAGGGGTGCGCCCGGCACCCAACTGAAGAGCACACATGGCCTGGTCCTGTCAGAGTCAGGCTCCCTGGCGTCGACCACCAGTGAGCCGTAATCGTTCCTGATCGGGGAGACGACCTCGAGGTCGGTATCCCGATTCAGGGCGGACAACCAGGCGACCTCGTACTCGATGTTCTGTCGTGAGTTCGACTCGGGGCTCCCCACCCTCAGCACACACTGGAATCCGTCCGAGGTCACGACTCGATAGAGCACGTTTGAGTGGGTGGCGAGGTGCTCCACAGACCGTACACGGAACGGATAATGACGCAGCACCTCTTGCGCGAGTGGCAGCAGCCTGGCCGCCTCGTGACCTATGCGACGCTTGTCCATCCGCCCTCGAGCCCTCTCCTACCGCGGGGGCCCAATAGCCCTCCTCCATCGAACATTCTCGTGGTGCGGGCTCGGGCCAACAGTGGTTCTTCCGGCTCATTCCCGTCGGGCGTGCTCAGAGAGCCAGGATCTGGTCCAACGCCTCGATGAACCGGCGATTCTCTTCCAGAGAGCCGACCGTGACCCTCAGCCAGCCACCGGACATGGGCCGCACGATCACACCCCGCTGAGTGAAGAGCCCCGACGCCTCCTCGGCGGCAACCGCCAGCTCGAAATAGACGAAGTTGGCCTGACTGTCGGTGTGGGGAAGGGAGCGCTCGGCCAGCAAACCCTGAAGCTGATGGCGAGCTGCCGCATTGGCCGTCCTGCGTCGGTCGAGCTCACCCCTGTCACCCAGTGACGCTGTCGCGGCCGCCTGGGCGACCTGACCAACGGTGAACGGGGGCTGGGCCTTGCGCAACTCGAGGATGGTCTCGGGTCTCCCAACTGCATACCCGACGCGGTGCCCGGCAAGGGCAAAGATCTTGGAGAAGGTCCGCAACACCAGGACGTTGGGCCGTCGCAGCGCCTCAGGTATGGCGCTTGCGTACCGCGGCTCGGTGACATAGTCGTGGTAGGCCTCGTCGATGACAACCAGGGTCTGCTCGGGGACCGAGTCGACGAAGGCCGACACTTCTTCGCCGTAGACGACAGTTCCTGTCGGGTTGTTCGGATTGCACAGGTAGACGACGGTGGTGTCCGGGCGCAGCGCCGCCCGGATGCCCTGGAGGTCATGGGTGTGATCGTCGTCGAGCGGGACCTCGATCGCCTCGCTCATGGCCAGACGCGTGGCGATGCGATACATGATGAAGGAGGGCCAGGCGTAGACGGCGCTCGTCCCGGGACCGCCGACCGCGGAGGCGATGTGCCCGATCAGGCCCACGCTCCCACTGCCGAACCAGAGATGATCGCCCCGGACCCCGAGGAACCCGGACAGAGCCGCATTCAGGGCGCGGAGGTCGTCGTCCGGGTAGCGACTCGCCTCTGCAAGTGCCTTCGTCGCAGCCTCGACAACACCCGGAAAAGGCCCATCCGGGCTCTCGTTCGAGGCGAGCTTGACGATCTCCCCGGGTGCCATCCCGATGTCGGCAGCGACCTCTTCGATCGACCGGCCAGGGACGTAGGGGCCGATGGCGGCGACGTCGGGCCGGATCCTCGGCATGGGTGAGAAGGTACCTGGTACCTGGTGCCTGATGACGGGAGGGTGGGCGAAAGTATGGTGGGACGGAATTGACGACCACTCTTCAGGTGATCGATCAGGGCGGCCGCCTGATCGGCGAGGACCCCGGGCTCGATCCCGATCTCTATCAGCGGATGTACCGCGACATGGTGCTCTCCCGAGAGCTGGACAGGCGCATGCTCGCGCTTCAGCGTCAGGGGCGCATAGGGACGTACGCCATGTTGGAGGGCCAGGAAGCGGTGCAGATCGGCTCGGCGCTGGCCCTGGACTCGGGCGACTACGTGTTCCCCTCCTACCGGGAGCACGGCGTCCAGGTGGCGAGAGGTCTTCCCATCGATGTGCTGCTCGCTTATTGGAAGGGCCTGCCCAACGCCCGATGGGACATGGAGAAGTACCGCACCGCCATCGTGACCGTCCCGATCGCCAGCCAATTGCCCCACGCGGTCGGCTATTCGTACGTGACCAAGCTGCGCGGCGAGCACACCGTCACCGCCGTGTACTTCGGGGATGGGGCGACCTCGGAGGTGGACTTTCACTCCGGGATGAACTTCGCCGGGGTTTGGCAGACGCCAACCGTCTTCATCTGCGCCAACAACCTCTATGCGATCTCGGTCCCTTACGAGAAGCAAACGGCCTCCGAGACGATCGCCCAGAAGGCCGAGGCCTACGGGTTCGAGGGCGTTCGAGTCGACGGCATGGACGTGGTGGCGATGTTCCTGACGACGCGACAGGCGATCGAAAAGGCGCGAAACGGGGGCGGCCCGACCCTCATCGAGGCGATGACCTACCGCTACGGCCCTCATGCCACAGCCGACGACCCCACCCTCTACCGGACCCGCGAGGAAGAGGAAATGTGGCGTGGACGTGATCCGATCGACCGTCTGCGGAATTTTCTCCAAGAACGTGGTGAGTGGGACGAGGCGGTCGGCGAGAAAGTGCAGATGGAGACCTCGGACCTGGTGGCAGCGGCCATCGCCGGGATCGAGGCCGAGCCTTTGCCGGGCCGGCAAGACGCGATCAGACATGGGTTCGAGAGGATCCCGCCACACGTCGTGGAACAGCTCCACTCGATGCAGGAGTCCCATGGGGAGGCCCTCACCACGTTCGAGGACGAGGAGCTCTGGTCGATTGGCCACGACAACGTGCCATCGGGCCCCACCCGTGCCATGACCATGGCCGAGGCGATCAACGCCGCCATGCACGAGGCCATGGACCGTGACGCCAACGTCATCGTTCTCGGCGAGGATGTCGGGCTCAGCGGCGGCGTCTTCCGCGTCACCGAGGGCCTGCAGACCCGCCATGGCGAGGATCGCGTGATCGACACCCCACTCAACGAGTCGGGCATCGTCGGAACCGCTGTTGGGATGGCGCTGGCCGGGGCCCGTCCCGTCGCCGAGATCCAGTTCGATGGATTCGTCTACCCCGCCTTCGACCAAATCGTCAGCCACCTGGGCAGATACCGCTTCCGCACCAGGGGCACCTCGGAAGTTCCGGTCGTGGTTCGATTCCCCAACGGGGCCGGGATTGGCGCCCACGAGCACCACTGCGACTCTCCGGAGGCATATTTCGTCCATGCCCCCGGGCTCGTCGTGGTGTGCCCTTCCACTGCGGTGGACGCCAAAGGGCTCCTGGCATCCGCGCTGACCGGGCACGACCCAGTGGTCTTCCTCGAGCCCAAAGTGCTCTATCGAGCAAGCCGGGAGGAGGTCCCCACCAGCCACTACACCCTGCCCATCGGGCGAGCCCGGGTGAGGCAGCAAGGCGAAGATCTGACATTGGTGACGTACGGCGGCATGGTGCCCGTGGCGTTGGAGGCGGCGGGGAGAGTCGACGCATCTGTCGAGGTGATCGATCTGCGCACCCTTTTCCCCTGGGATCGTGAGATCGTGCTCGGCTCGGTGAGGAAGACAGGCCGGCTCCTGCTCGTCCAGGAGCCGCAGCGGTCGGCCGGAGTGGCCGCCGAGGTCGCCGCCGAGGTCGCCGAGAAGGCGATGTACGACCTCCAGGCACCGATCGTGCGGGTGACGGGCTTCGATGTGCCCTGGCCTCAATTCGCCATCGAGAAACACGCTCTGATCGACGCCGACAGGGTGACGGCCGGGATCATGGAGACCCTGGCGGGATGATCCCCCAAGGCGCCGTGGCCGTGTTCGGCTCGTCGCAGACCGAGCCCGGCTCTACCGAATGGGAAGACGCCAGACGCGCCGGGAAACTCCTGGCCGGGGCAGGATATGCCGTCGTCACCGGTGGCTACGGAGGCACGATGGAGGCGGCATCGAGTGGTGCCGCCGATGCCGGTGGCCATGTCATCGGGGTCACCGCCCCAGACCTCTTCCCGGGACGGGCCGGCGCCAACCCGTTCGTAGCCGAGGTCATCGAGGCGACCTCGCTGGCCAACCGGATCGACATCATGATGCAGAGGTCGACTGCCACCCTCGCCCTGCCCGGATCGATCGGGACCGCTGCCGAGCTCCTGATCTCCTGGAACACCAATCACATCCTGCGGACCGCCGGGGCGAGACCCCGGATCAGTGTCGCCGTGGGGTCGGGTTGGAGGGCTCTGGCCCGGGCCATGGTCGATTCGGGCGCATTCGAAGGCGATGTCTTCTGGGTCGAGACCGTGGACGAAGGCGTGGACCGAATCCTGGCCCAGGGCTGACTAGTCAAGATGATGCTGCCCGGGACGATTCTTGACTTGAGGTCACCGCCCGTGATCCTGTGGATCGACCATGACCCACCTTCGTGCCGAGGACACGTCGACGGTACATCGCCGGTCGTCCTGTCGCCGTGGCAGCCATCGATTTGACACTCCACGGAATGTTGGGGCCGGGATCCTTCGCCGGGTGTGTGTCGGCTGCGGATCGGTGAGCATCGACCTGACCGCTCCAGACCCCGATGCCGAATCGACACGAGCCGATCACTTGGAGACGTAGCGGCCGCCGCATCTAGAGTCCCCGCCGTGACACGACTCGTTCGAGCCGCCGGGGGTGTCGTCTTCCGCAAGACACCCAAGGGCAAGCTCCGGATCCTGGTCGCACACCGTCCCCGGTACGACGACTGGACCCTCCCCAAGGGCAAGGCAGACGGCACGGAGGGGCCCGAGGAGACTGCGGTTCGGGAGGTCCTGGAGGAGACCGGCAGCCACTGTCGCATCGTCGCCTCGCTCGGGGCCACCCGTTACCGGGTGTCTGGAGGCGTCAAGGAGGTGACCTGGTTCGCCATGCGCCCACTTCCCCGCAGCAGGCCCTTCAAGAAGAACTCGGAGGTCGACGCGATCGAATGGCTGTCCAGAGCCAGGGCGATGAAACGTCTCAGCTACGAAGAGGACCGCGAGCTGATCGCCGGCACCGACCTCAAGCGCCTCTCCCAGACCGGCACTCTGTACCTGCTCCGCCACGCCACAGCCGGCGAAAGGGCGAAATGGCAGGGCCACGACGAGAATCGGTCGCTCACCAAGAAAGGGTGGCGTCAGTCCGAGGCGATCGCCGCCTCCCTGGTGGAGGCGGGCATCGAGCGCATCCTGTCCAGCCCGTACGAGCGTTGTGTCCAGACCGTCAAGCCCCTCGCCAAGATGATCGGGGCTCCGATCGAGACCACACCCCTCCTGGCCGAGGAGCCCGATCTCGACGCCACCTATGCCCTGGTGGACGGGGTGGTGGGCGCCAACGCCGTCATCAGCTCGCATGGCGACGTGATACCCGCCCTGATCAATCGCATGATGTGGGCCGGTCTGTCCCTGGAGTCACGTTTCTACTGCTCCAAGGGCTCTATCTGGGTGGTCGAGGTGGAGAACGGGAAGTTCACCACGGGCCACTACCGACCCCCACCGGAGGTCTAGGGGCCACTGGGGCCCGGTTATCGAACGCGCCCGATCTCATATATTTGCGCCGATGGAAGTCGACAAGGGCCACTTGTTCATCGGTTTCGAGATGGAAGAGCCCAAGGAGCCCTTCGTCTTCGACAGCTCCGAATTCACCACCCACGGAGCCGTCGTCGGGATGACCGGTTCGGGCAAGACCGGCCTGGCTGTCACGATCCTGGAGGAGGCGCTGCTCAACGGGATCCCCTGCTTCATCCTCGACCCAAAGGGGGACATGGGGAACCTGCTACTCAACTTCCCGGATCTCGTCGCCTCCGACTTCAGGCCATGGGTGGACGAGGCCGAGGCGGAGCGTCAGGGAGTGACCCCGGATCAGTTGGCAGCAGACACGGCGAATTCGTGGAAGGAGGGCCTCGCCGCCGCCGGGATCACGCCGGAGCGAATGAGACAGCTCCGCGATGGCTCGGAGATGACGATCTACACCCCCGGCTCTGGAGCCGGAATCGGTCTCAACGTCCTCGGCTCGATGAAGTCTCCCGCCCTCGATTGGGAGACCCAGGGTGAGCTGATCAACGACGAGATCGAGGCGTTCGTCTCGTCGCTGCTCTCACTCGCCGGCGTCGAGTCAGACCCGGTTTCCGGCCCCGAGCACATTCTCCTCAGCACCATCATCGGGAGTTTCTGGCGAGAGGGCCGGGACCTCGATCTGGCCACACTCGTGGGCCAGGTTCCCCACCCGCCATTCCGGAAGCTGGGGGTCTTCGAAGTGGACACGTTCTTCCCGGAGAAGGACCGCATGGCGCTGGCCATGCGGCTCAACGGCCTCCTGGCCTCCCCGTCATTCGCCGCGTGGCTCGAAGGTGTGCCCCTGGATATAGGAGGCATGCTCACTGGTGGCGACAAGGCCAAGGCAGCGATCGTCTATCTGAGCCACCTCTCGGACGCCGAGCGAATGTTCGTGGTGACGCTGTTGTTCTCGAAATTGGTCTCCTGGTTCCGCACCCAGCCCGGGACCTCCGATCTTCGCGCCCTCGTCTACATGGACGAGGTGTTCGGTTACGTCCCCCCGACCGCCGAGCCACCCTCGAAGAAGCCAATCCTCACCATCCTCAAACAGGCGAGGGCCCATGGGGTGGGCCTCATACTGTCCACCCAGAACCCGGTGGACCTCGACTACAAGGCCATGGCCAATGCGGC
>JBMDXS010000061.1:0-3100 GCA_048595045.1 Acidimicrobiia bacterium | reverse complement strand
TCGCTCGCACCATCCAAGAGTGACTCATCGTCATTGAGGGCCGCGATCCGGGCGTACTCGAAGGCGAGATTGGCCAAGGCCTCACCGCGCTCGCCGGGGCTTCTCTGCCCGGCCAGCTCGGCGGCCCGTCGGTAGTGGCGGGTCAGTGCTTCGACGTCCTCCTGCATGGCCGCGTGGGCTCCCCGCCACATCTCGAGACGTCGGGCCATCGAGGTCGATGCGACCGCCATGGCCGCGGTCGCCGCCCGTTCCAGCCACGCCGCGCATTCATTGCCTCCCCCAACGAGGAGACAGGTCATCGCCGTCCCCCCGGCGGCCAGCGATTCGAGCCACCGATCGCCGATCGCTCGTGCCGCCTCGAATGCCTCCCTGCCTCGCTCCAAGGAGAGGCCGGGCTGCAGGTTGAGCCGGGCGAAGGTGTGGATGCTGTAGAGCCCTCTGGCGTCGTCGATCGCCGACTGGCTCTCGGTCACCTCTCCTTTCCTACTGTGGTGGAGAGCTCTCACGTGCTCGATCCGACCTGCCATGCCCTGCGCGGTGGGGTCGGCCACATGGGCATAGGCCATGGCGATCAGGGCCGACATGGCTCCCTGCTGGTCGCCGATCTCCTCGTAGATGCGGAATGCCTGGTCGGCCAGATCCTTGGTCCTGGAGTAGAGCTGTGGGGCCTCCATCAGAATCTCGAGCTTCGACGTCCCGTCGTCTTGGAGACTCATGGCGGCCAACTTCGCCCTCCCTGCCTCGATCACCGCCAGTTCGCGGAGGGCGTCGGCCTCCTCGGAGCGCGCCCCGATTTCACGGGCGCAAGCCAGGGCACGTTGGAACGGCTCCTCGGCCCGGTCGAGATCGACTTCGACGGGAGGTGAGTAGGCCTCCCCGATCGGGGATCGGGTGATGGCTTGCCCCAGCTCCAGACACGCGGCAAGCTCCAATCCCTTGTCCCCGGAAGCCTCCGCCGATTTCCGGACCGCCTGCGCCAGGTCGGCTGCCAACTCGAAGTCCTCGTTTGCCCTCGCCGCCGCCGCCCGTCTCAGCTTGACCTCCGCATCGAGGGCGGGAGAGGACACCGCCGCGGTGAGCGCCGTCATCTCGGCCAGGTTGGCCATCCGCTCCACCCCCCGGTCGAGGACGGCCAAGGCGTCGTCCTTGATGCGAAGCATCTCGATCCGGCTCTCCGCCTCCGAAGCGGCGGGCAGGGTGGCATCGATGAGACGGACCGCTTCCTCTGGAGCCGACATCGACATCGCGGTTTGCGCCGCCTGGACACCGCTGGACACCGCAAGTGCCTGGTTACCTGCTTCGAGGGCGTGGAAGGCGAGCATCGAAAGGCTCTCGGCTCCACCCTCGGCAACCAGGTACTCGGCCATCGCTGCGTGGATCGCCCGTTTTCTCTGTCTTGGGAGCGAGGCGAGCAGAGAACTGCGGATCTGATCGTGAGAGAAGGAGAAGTCGAAGGTCGAGCCCTCTCGTTCTTCCACGATCAGACCGAGATCGATGGCGTTCTGCAGGTCATCTCTCACCTGCCACTCCGGTTCTGCCTCCTCGCCCCCGACCGTTGCCAGGATCCGGGCCAGGTCGGAAAGGCGGAATCGACGACCGAGCACCCCGGCGTCGGCGAGGCGGGATCGGCAGTCATGGTTGAGCTGGGCCAGCTTGCGCTCGACCAGGGTCTGGATCGAGGAGGGCACGGCGGGCCCACTGAGCTTGGTCAGGGTCCAGGTGCCGTCGATCAGCTGGAGGGCTTCCGCCTCTCGATAGGCCCTGGCCAATTCCTCGAGGAAGAATGGAACCCCCTCCGAGCGAGAATGGAGGCTGTCGATCGTCGACTTGTCGGCGGGGCTGCCGAGCAGGTTCTCCAATAGCTCCGCGCTCTGACGGGGGGTCAGCCTCTGCAGACGGAGCACCTGTGTCACCCGCATACGGTCGAGGTCGGCGATCAGCTTCGAGGCTCCGCCCGTCGCCGAATCGGAGTAGGGACGCAGGCTGATCAGGAGGAAGACCGGTGCCGAGCCCACCGTCCGAACCAGATATCTGATCAGCTGGATGCTGTCGTCGTCGGCCCACTGCAGATCGTCGAGCATCAACAGCAACGAGCGCTCCCGAGTCAGGGCCAGGATGGTTGCGGCCACTTCGTCGAACGTGCGCAGCATCTGCTCCTGAGCGGAGAGCCCTTCGGTTCGCGGGTTCCGGCCCGAGATGGCTTCCTGAGCCCGGTCGAGCTGCTCGAGGGCCATCGCCTCTCTGGCGACGGTGGACATCTGTGCCGAGGTCAGGAGGGAGCGGAAGAGCAGGAATGGCCCGCGCAACTCCTCGTCGGCGCTGACCTCCAGGACCCAGAAAGGCTCTTCCTGCTCCGTGGCGCGGTCGGCAGCCGCCTCGAGCATACGGGTCTTGCCGATTCCCGCCTCGCCCTCGAGCACCACCGCCCGAAGACCCGTGGAAGGTGTGGCCACCAGCTGTTGGGTGAGGACCTCCAGTTCCCGGGCCCGACCCACGACCGGCCCCTGGGCGCGAGCGGCATTCGACGCGAACGCGGCAGCCGAGGCCGCCTTCGCCTCCCTGGTGACACGCTCCCCCTCGGCCTTGTCGCGCCACAGCACCTCGAAAAGCCGCCAGCGGTCCGGGAAGCCCTTCAGCCAGAACAAGCCGCGATCGACGATCCTGGTGTCGGCCAGGGTCCCGGCCAGGTCCTGGACCACCTGGGATACGAGTATCTGACCGCCCTGGGCCTTGTCGGCGACCCTCGAGGCGGCATGGACTGCGGTGCCATGAGCATCGCCCGCCGACTGGGTGACATCACCGCTGTTGAGGCCCATCCGCACCGACAGCGTCTTTTCGGGGTTGGCCTGGTTGTGCTCCTCGATCGCCCTCTGGATGGCTACCGCCGTCTGGATTGCATGGTTCGCAGAGTTGAACAGCGCCATGAACCCATCTCCGAGCGATTTGGTCTCCACTGCGCCGGCTATCTCCAGCCTGGAGCGGACGAGGTCGTCGTGGAGGCTGATGATTTCGTTGGCGGCAGCGTCACCGATTCGGATGCGAAGGTCCGTGGAGCCCTCGAGATCAGTGAACAGGATCGTGAAGGTACCTTGGATTGTCG
>JBMDXS010000060.1:0-21554 GCA_048595045.1 Acidimicrobiia bacterium | reverse complement strand
CAGATCCCCGCAGACGGTCAGTGAAACCAATCGGGCCAGCTCCGAATCGCCCTTCGCCCTGACCTCGGCCAACCACGGAACCGCCGACTCGGTCAGGGCTGAAGTGTGGCTGAGGCGATTGGCGACTCTCGGATGGTCGGCACGATCGACGAGCGCGATGACCCCGAGCAGATCTCTGGTCGTCTCAGGCAGCGTCTCCCAGCCGACGATCTCGTTGTGGTCCAACTCGGGAAAAGCCGACCACCAGGCCGGCATCTTGGCGTTCTCGTTGATCTGGGTCTTCCACCGCTGTGCAGCCGTCGAAGAGATCGGCCCACCGCCGTAGACGATGGCGACCTTGCCGACCAGATCCACGGCCAAACGATGGGCCAGGTCCCAGGTCTCGGAGCCCTCGCTGGCGGCCGAATCCGCCAGATCCGCCGCCTCGGCGAGTGGGGCGCCCTGGTCGGGACGGATGCCCAGTGCGGTCAGCAACCGGGCCACCGCCCCTGCCATGTACCCGACCGCAGCTCGGGGCTGCATACCCGAGGGCACCGTGATCCCGGGCCACCCGTTCTCGGAAGTGAGCCCTGCCAGCCGTCCACCGGTGGTGATGGTGACGATGGGAAGGTCCTCTTCGGCGGCCGCCCCGACCAGGTCGAGGGTCTCTTCCGTGTTGCCCGAATAAGAGGCGGCAATGACCGTCGGCCGCGATCTCCTCACCCAGCCGGGCAGTGGCCCATATCCCTTCTGCACGGAGACTCTCCCCTGGGAGGGCCCGGCCAAGGCGGCGCCGTAGTCGCCGGCGATCCCGGATCCACCCATGCCCCCGACGAGGACTTCCGGGTTTGGCGTCAATTCGGGCGATTCGAGATCGCGTGCCCACCTGAGCTGGTCTCCCAAGGTGCGGATCTGCTCCAGCATGTCACTCATCTGGCCCGCCCTCTGCCTCGTCGACCAGCATCACCGGGATTCCGTCGCGCACCGGGTAGCGGCGTCCGCATTCCGTGCAGATCAACCGGGAGGCGGCTTCGTCTTGGGTCAGGTCTGCCTTGTCCACCGGGCATACCAGGATCGCGGCCAATTGTGGGTCGATCAGGCTCATCCGACCTCCTCCAGCGTCGACTCGATCAGCGCCACCGTGTCCCTCATGATTTGCTCGTCACCTGACTCCACGTTCAGCCGCAGCAACGGCTCAGTATTGGAGGGGCGCAGATTGAACCAGACATCTCCGAGGTCCATAGACAGGCCGTCTAGTAGGTCGGTGGCCGCGTCAGGGAATCTGGCCTCGACCCTGCCCATGGCCGCCTCGGGGTGGTCGACGACGAAGTTGATCTCACCCGACGAGTGATACGTCTCCACCTCCTGACGAAGGTCGGAGAGGGGGCGATTCGCTTCCGATAGCACCCGGAGGAGGATGAGCATCGCCAGCATCCCCGAGTCGGCCCGATAGTTGTCGGCGAAGTAGTAGTGGCCGCTGTGCTCGCCACCGAACACGGCCCCCGATTCGGCCATCACCTGCTTGATGAAGCTGTGCCCCACCCGGGTCCTGATCGGGGTGCCACCTGCCGCCTTCACCACCTCCGGCACCGCTCGCGACGTGATCAGGTTGTGGATTATCGACGCTCCGGGATTCCGCGCCAGCATCCATCTGGCGATCAATGCCGTGACAGTGCTGCCGCTCACCGCCTTCGCCTCGTCATCGATGAAGAAGGCCCGATCGGCGTCGCCGTCGAAGGCGACCCCGAGATCGTGACCGCCTTCGGCCACCATCGCGATGAGGTCACGGAGATTCTCGGGCTGGATCGGGTCGGCCGGGTGGTTGGGGAACGTGCCGTCGGGATCCAGATAGAGACCGTCCAGTGTGGCCTGGAGGCGAGCGAACACCCGCTCGACGGTCACCCCGGCCATCCCGTTCCCGCCATCGACGGCCACCCGCAAGGGGCCGATCGCACCCGGGTCGACGATGCCCAGGAGATGGTCGACGTACTCGTCGATGGCATCCTCCTGTCGCACCGATCCAGGTGTCTCGGCCGCGCGAATGCGATCTTCGACGACTGCGCTCTTGATCTCGTCCAGGCCCGACTCGACCCCGACCGGGGCGGCCCCGGAACGGCACAGCTTGAGCCCGTTGTACTGGGGCGGGTTGTGTGACGCGGTGATGACCGCCCCCGGGACTCCATATCGGCCCGAGTAGAAATAGACGAGGTCGGTGGGCACCTGCCCGAGGTCGACCACATCGGCCCCGGCCACTCTCATGCCCTCTACCAGAGCCTGGAACAGCCCTTCTGAGGACTCCCGGCAGTCCCTCCCCACCGCGATCTCACCGTCGCCGACCAGGTCCACGAAGGCACCGCCGACGAGGCGGAACAGCTCTGGGCTCAGCTCCCCGTTGTCGGTGCGGCCGCGAATGTCATAGGCCTTGAAGACGGACTCGGGGCTCATCGGGCGCCGGAGTCTACGGGGTGGCCTATCGCCTGCCCATTCCTACACTTCATCCCTCGATGAGCCCCACCTTCTCGATAGTGGTTCCTGTCTACAACGAGGCGGAGTTCATCCCCCGAGGCTTGCCCGCGATGCTGGCCCAACTGGAAGGACTCGAGGAGACCTATCACGTCCTGGTGGTCGAGAACGGGTCATCCGATGGGACCGCGGAGGCGGCGAGAATGGCTTCCCGGGGCCACCCGGTCACTGTCATCTCGCTGGATCAGCCCGACTACGGCGCTGCGATGAGACATGGTTTCCTCGAGGCAGACGGTGAGTGGGTGGTCAACTTCGACATCGATTACTTCTCAGCCGGCTTTCTGAGAGAGGTGCGCTCGCTCGAAGGAGTAGACCTGGTGATCGCCTCGAAGCGAGACCCTGGATCGGAGGACCGGCGCCCATTGATCCGGCGGGTTGCGACGCTCGTGTTCAACCTGCTCCTCCGGGCCGTGCTCGACTCCGATGTCTCCGACACTCACGGCATGAAGGCGTTTCGCCGCGAGCTGGTGGCCCGGCTCGCCCCCCAGGTGGAAAGCCGACAGGACCTGTTCGACACCGAGCTGGTGATCAGGGCGGAGCGCGCCGGCTACCGGATCCGGGAGGTGCCTGTGGTGGTGGAAGAGATGCGTGTCGCCCGGTCCTCCCTGCTGAAGAGGGTGCCCCGGACCATCAAGGGGATGTTCAGGATCCGACGCGCACTGGCCGGATCCGGATCAAGCGTCCCGACGGCGCACGCTCCAGACGCCGATACCGATTAGGGCGCCCAGGGCGAGCCCGGTCGCCACCTTCCCCCCGGTCTCCGCCCAGGTGTCCTGGAACTCCAGAACGACGTTCTCGCTGGTCGGGACGACCATCATCAGCGATGGAGTGGCCCGCCACGGGCCCTCCGCTCCCTCCGCCCTCCAGTTCGGGAAGTAGGAGACCTTGATCAAATGGGGCACACCGATGGCGCTGGTGGTGAACGAGATCCGATGGTTCTCCACCGTTATGTCACTCACTGCGTCGGACGGCGCTTCGATGGCCGTCGTCGGCCGCTGGTCGATGGATTCGATCCGTGGCCAGTCCGCCGGTCCATCGGCGACGACCAATCGGTCCAGGTTGTCCACGTCCTCGTACCACTCGAGGGCCATGTCGAAGAAGCTGGGCAGCTCTTCGCCCTCGGACCCGGTCACGGTGTCCGACCCGGTGAGTGAGTCCATGAGACCGTGCTCGGGCACTTCGTAGACCGACGGCTGGTACGAGGCCACCTCGACCAGGTCGCTGTGGGGGAGCTGGTAGATCGTGAACGGCTCCGTAGTGGCGACCTTGGTCATCTCCGATATGGCATCTGCGCGCTCCGTCGCCTCCGGAGTGAACGACACGTAGTAATCCACACCGAACAGCTCCAGATGCTTGAGCCCGCGCTCCATCTCACCGGTGTGATAGGTCAGACCCGGGATCGGATTGGAGGGCTTCTCGGACATCTCAGAGGAATTGATGAAGTGAAACGGCGTGGTCAGTGACGACTCGAAGAAGAGACCCTCCATCGACGGGTGGGAGCCGTTCGTCCAGTACGGGATGAGCATCGGGGACATCGGCGTCCCGTATTGATTCAGCTCGCTGTTCGCCTCCCAATGGACCCGGCCCTCGGGAAGGGTGTCGAGCTCGGCCATCAGTGCCTCGTACTCGGGCCATGCCTGCTTCGACTCGTATCCCTCGTAGTTCCATTTCGCCCAGCCGTCGACGAAGGTCACCCCGGACAGGGCCCCCAGCACAACGATCGACACCATCGTGCCGGTGAGAAAGGGGCGGGTGGGCAGGTTGGATGGCCAGGCGAAGGTGGCGGCAAGCAACAGGAGCCCGGCACCTGCCACCGGGACCCAGACCCAACTCGGGAACTCGGTCGAGTCGATGACAAGCGCACAGGCGACCACCGTGATCAGGGCGATGAGCGCCCGCGGCCAATACGAGGAGATACGGGAGGGCAGCCTCCTCGACAGCCAGATGATGGCCGCTCCGGCGCCGACCGCGGCGAAGAAGGCCACCCCGAAGTACCAGTAGGGAAGGAGTCGCCCGTTCCAGAGCTTCCAACGCTCACCCCCGAACACAGTGGGAAACAGCTCCGGCATCACATGAGGCAGCGGGAAATAGAGCACGGGCAGGATCGTCGCAGCCAGCAGCGGTGCCGCCCGAGAGGTGCGGCGGCTGATCCAGATCACCCCGGGGATGGCCAGGGGGAGCAGAAGCCAGATCTCGACGGGGAAGATCTCCTCCCAGCGCGACAGCGGAGTCCAGGACATGTCGGAGCTGAACCTGATCCGGGCGAGGAGGGGCAGAGCCCAGAAGGCGGCGATCGCAAACCCCCATGCCCATATGGCCAGAGTGCGCCAGAACCCCTTGCGCCACGGCAGGACGAAAAGGGAGGCGAAGATGACGACGATCGTGGTCAAGACGTGACTCAGAGCGGTGGCGGCCAGCGCCAGCGCGGCCCATTTCAGGTATCTGCGGTCATCCCGGACGGTGCGTATCAACAACCCCAGATAGAGAAGCGATAGGGCGAACGACCAGGAGTACGAGAACTCACCAGCGAGGGTGGAGGCCACGTTGCCTCCATAGATCGAGTAGCTCTCGAAGAAGGCGAAGACGGCGCCGGCGCCGGCAGCGATCAGCGAGACGTGCTTTCCGAGCCTCATGGAGCGAGCCAGGTAGTAAGCCGCCGGCGGGGTGGCGAGCAACCCCATGACCGTGACCAGCTTGAAAGCCACCCCGTAGGGCATGACCAGGTCGAGCAGGACGATGATCAGGGAAGGCAGGGGGAAGTAGAAGTAGAAAGCCGGGAATCCGGCGAACCAGTCGTTCGACCAACCGAGGATCCGTCCCTCAGGGAGTAGCTGGTCGCGCAGATAGGCGGGACCGAAGACATGGGCCCCCATGTCGCCTCCGGTCGGTGTCGTCGACGAGACGATCCACCACGGGTTCATCACGATGAAGATCACCAGTGAGATGCCGGCCAGGGTCAGCACCACCGGCCAGGGGTTCTCCCTGAATCTCTGCCCCCGGATGGTCACGCGCGATGTTGCCGGACGATCTCCAGGACCTGAGAGATGTCGATGTCCTCCCCATCGCGGTTCCACCACTTCTCCTCACAGTTGTGACATGCGAAGAAATAAACCTGGGTCCCGTCGGGAAGGACGTGCTCGATCTCGATCACGTCAGGTTGTGAGCACGTTGGGCAGTTCATCTCGTCTCGGCGCTGCGGCGGGATAATCGTACGACCGTCACGGCCCTACAACAACGCGTCCTCATCGAGCAGACGCCCCACATATCGGCTCCGCCGCCGACCGTTCTCCGTCCAGTAGGCGTACCAGTACGGACCGTGCGGGCAACGCGTACAGCCCACCTTGCCGCAACGCACCGATTGCTGGCGAAGATGGACCTCGGGATGGTCTTCCCCGACCAGAGCCCCCGACCGGTGCAACTGGGCCCGGGTCAGTATCAGCAGACGTCGAAGATCGTGCTCGTCGAGTTCTTTGACCGCGTCGAGCAGATCGCGGTCGAGGGCCACTAGATCACTAGGCCACGGACAGAGGAGCGAACAACCTGGTGACCGTGCGACGGTCGGTCAGGGTCCACCCGAGCGGTGGGATCATGCGGTCGGCATGGTCCGCGCACATCGTGTACCCGGTGCGCTCGGCGCCGTTCACGAGGTCGTCCATCCACACCGACCGATCCTGATAAGAGAACGACATGACGGCAGCAGCAGGCGAGCCGCATCGGGCACAGCTGAGAATCATGCCGGAAACGGTAGGAGTTGGGCCGATCCCATTCAAGGACTCAACGTCTCGAGGAGACCATCCGGCATCCCGGGGTACCTGGTGGATGCCCCGTCCGAGGTTACGACCACCGTGCATGGGACCAGTCCGATCCCGACCTGGGTGAACAGGTCTGGGTCTTTCTCCCACTCGATCTCGACGAACCCGGACGGTCCGAGCCCCTCCACCAGCCGAGCCTTGGCCGTCATGCAATCGGCACATGTCGTCGAGGTGAAGAGATAGACACCCGGCCGGAGACCCGCTCCATCGAAGAGACGACCCTGCCGTCTGCGAGGTCTGATGAGGAAGACGAACAGCGCGACGAGGACGAGCGCCCCGCCGACGACCAGCAGTCGCATCCAGATCTCACTCATCGGGCAGTGGGACGCCGATGCTGTATGCCGTGGCGGCTTCACCCGTTGTCACCCATGCCGCCACCAGTGGGCCCTGGCCCTGCACCGTGTAGGCGTTGGCCCCGCCCGTGACCGCAGGCAGTTCGACGGTCGTCTCCGCCGGAACCACCACCTCCTGTGTTGCCGGCTGATCACGGCGGGCCGAGACCACGACGATGTCCTCATCGAGCCCCGTGTTGAAGATGAGGAGGCTCCCGGTTCCCCCCGGAGCCAGACCGGCGGCCGGAAGAAGCCAGCTCGCGGAGGTGGCAGGGCTCCCCGCGGTCAGGGCGACACCGGTCTCCGAGATGAGTCGCTGAAACACAGCCACCGGCTGGGTGGAGATGACCCGGACGGCAGAGGCGGCTTCGAGCTCCATCCCGACCAGGGGCAGGGAGACGGTGCCTCGGGCGGGCAACACGCCCTCCTGCTGGGCCTCCACCAAACCTTGAGACCCGTAGACATCGACCTGGTACTCCACTTCTGAGGTCGAACCGGTCGCGATGACCAGATCACCCGCCAGCCCGGCAGCCGGGACGGGGACGAACCAATCGAGGGCGGGCTCGACCGAGTGCCACAGCGCCCCGTCCCCGCCCACGTCCAATCTGGCGGAGGTCATCACGCTGCCGCTGGCGACCTCGATGGCGATTCCCAGTGACTGACGGCCCGGCAGCAGCTCGTCGAGATCGATGATCTCCGAAGAGCGCGACGGGATGATTATCCCACCTAGCTGGGGGGCAGCCTCGAGACCCGAGTCCGATTGGACGATGAGATCGACCGTCGCTTCTCCCGCGTATGGGTTCATCAACTGGATCTGGTGCTGCTGTCCGCTGAGGGTGGACCCGCCGGCGATGAGCGTGCGCGGAACGGGCACGGGTGTGCACGTCTCGACTGCGACTGACTGGGTGCCGACCAACACCGATGCCGCCGCCACGTCCCCATCCGGCATCTCGGTCAGGCCCGCGCCCACTCCGATGGGAGCGATATCGGAGACGGAGACCGCTGCCGACCCCGAGGCCTCCGTGGAGAAGGAGGTGGAGCCGGCCGAGACCCCGGCGGCGAAAGCGGTGAAACGGCCCTCTCCCCCCACTCCGGACGCAACACCGATGCGAGTGGTCCGCCCGCTCCCCTCGTCGACGGGACATATCGCAACCGAGGGCGGGTTGGCGGCGGCATTGGGGCCGGGCGCCGGTGCCTCCGGGCTCGGGACCAACAAGACGCCCACGGCCAGCGCGGCGACCAGGACCGAAAGGAACAGCTTGCTCATCGTCGCACCCTGCCCCAACCGATCAAGCCAATCGCCCCCAGCAGGAGAGCGGCCGCGGCGTAAGGGGCCCAGGAGAGATAACCGGTCGCAGCGAAGTCGGCTTCTCCGCCGGCAGCCGAGACCGTGGTGAACCAGTCGTCGAGCTCCGGATCCGGCCCCCAGCCATGGGAGTAGTTCAGCCTCAAGACGGCACGGCCATCGAACGGTTCCCCGGCGAACCCGGTTCCTTGCCGAGCCCAGGTCTGGCCCGCCTCCGACGAAGCCAAGGGCGCAGATTCCGGGTTCTCGTAGACCCGGGCACCGGTGGCGAGCGGGGTTGGCACCAGGTCGAGCTGTGATTGGAGAATCGTGTCGAAGGCGGTCTCCTCTCCGTCGAGCACAACCCAGTCCACGGAGAACTCGGACAGGAGCGCCCCGGGACGAAGCTCGGCGCCGCTGGCGATGCGGTCCATGGCATCCTCGAGCTGGATGTCGCCGGTGGCGACCTCGGGGAGCCACACCTCGTCGATGGTGGTCCCTCCACCGTCGACGGTGCGATACCACACGCCCGGGCCGGGACGGGCCTCGCCCGGGATGAGGCTTCGATCAGGCGAGATGAGGAGCACTCTCCCCGGAGCGCCTTCGTTGGCGAGCGTGGACGCGAAGGCGAGCCGATCGTTGACGTCCCCCGACGGAAGCCCCAATCGCCCATCGAGAAGGCCGGCCGCCGAGACGAGCAACATCGCCACGGCTCCCAACGACGCCAGCAGCCGTCGTGGCTCAACGCTCAGCTGATCGAGGGCGGCGGCCACCAGGACCGCAGCTCCGAACGACGCGAGCACCAAAGCCCCCTCCTCCACCCCGGGCCCGCCAAATGGCAGACGGACCAGCAGCAGCCCGCCGAGACCCAACACCGATCCCAGCAAGCCGAGCCGCCTGGTCCGGCCCTCTCCCAGCATCAGGGCGATCGCGGCGACAGCGATCAGGACCGGCCACCAGTCCGGGACCACCAGGCCCACCCGGCGTTCGACATCGAGCAGCCATCCTTGGTCGTCATAGGCAAAGCCGATGGCGACGACCCCGGCTGCAAGTGTCGCCAGGGCGAGACGCAGAGATGCCCTGCTCCCGCCTGTGAGGCGCCAGGCCACCGCGGCGACGAACGGGACGACCCCGAGGAGTGGTGAGACCGCGGTGAGCAGCATCGTCCAGATGAGCGCCGACCCGATATGTGACAACCAGCTCTTGCCTCGGTCATCGGGGTGAAGGGTCACCGAGCGCACCGCCCAGGGGAGGAAGGCGGCCGCGCCGAGCGCGAGCCAGGACCCCACACCCACCAGCAACGCTGTCCCCGGGCCCGCCAGCATGACCAGCCCCGACAGGTAGCGGCCGGGGCCCCGAAAGCCGAGCCTGCCGGCGAGACGACCCATCCCCAGGACGGCCAGTGCCCCGAAGATGACGGTCAACAGGGTCCGGGCCGCACCTTCGGCCCCGAACCAGAGCAAAGAGATGAGCCCGGTGAGCCCGGTGGCCGGGTGCACCGCGTCGGCCGAGCCGAGCCCCGAGTCGTTCCAACCGGCCATGAACCGATCGATCGCCACGGTCGGCGGCTCGAAGGGGAAGCTGAACCCGGTGTTGGGAACCCCGGCGAAGAAGATCGACCAAGAGGCGACGAGGACCACCCCGGCCGCCAGGATCGCCCCCCAGATCCCCGGGCTCGACCAGATCCTCCTCGTCCCCCGGGCCAGGGCCTGGTCGTCGTCGAAAATGGAGAGGGCTCGGTCGGTCAGCTCCGACCCCACCTCGCGCAGCCGGACCGAACCTCGGGCCTGGAACCTGAACAGCTCCTCGTCGCCAACGGCCCTAACCGGCTTGAATCGACTGCGCTCGGCGATCGTGGACGGCAGATGGCCGATGTTCCAGAGCCAGGACATCGCGTGGCGCGCCCCCACCTTCCATCGCAGGAGGAGCAGGTTGGCCAACGAGTCGACGATCGAGACGAGGATCTCGAAGGGGACGACCCAGGCCAGGGTGATCGGGCGGTAGGCCTTGAGCATGGCGCGTAACCGGCCCGCTTCTTCGCGCCAGCCGCGGCCCCGTTCCTCACACCGCGCCTGGTGATAGACCTCCGACGAGGGGACGGTTATCACCCTTCCTCCGGCGAGGCGTACCCGCTGCGAGAAGTCGAGCCCCGCCGCCACCGGCTCGAGCAACTCGTCCAGCCCTCGCAGACCTTGAGCCAGGTCCCGTCGAACCAGCATCGACACGGATGAGACGAAGGCGACCTCACGAACCACGTCGTACTGCTGGAGATCGATCTCTCCGTCGTCGAGCCCGGTGTGAGGGTCACCGAAGACATCGGTGGCGCTACCGATCGACTCCAGCTCATCCCGGGTCCCCGCCAGCAGGAGCTTCGAACCGCCGAGGGAGGCGTCGTTCCGATCGAGCTCCGCCACCAGAGCGGAGAGGGCGTCGGGGCGGGGCCGAGCATCCGAGTGGAGGATCCAGAGATAGTCCACGTCGTGCTCGGTGGCGGCAATGGCCTCCTCGAGGGTCGAGGAGCGGCCGACATCGCCGACGATTTCGCCGTTCGTCACCCCGATGACCACGACTTCGTGGATCGCTTCATACACTTGCCGCTCCACCGTGGCCAGAGCGGCCTGGAGGTCGGCGCCCTCCACCAGGGTGACGATCACCTTGACGCGCGGCGCGCCGGGTGGCACCAGGGGTGTCGTTTCGTCCGCGAGATGCGGAGCAGAGGCACTAGTCATGCGGGAGGACATTGTGAACCGGACCAGGACTCTGAGCAATATCGAACCGTGATCAGGCGGATCGTCGAGATCTCCGGCGGCGTGGGCGGAGCGAGGCTGGCTCGGGGCTTTTCCGCCCTCCGGGAGGTCGATTTGACGGTGATCGTCAACGTTGGCGACGACGCTCCGATCCATGGCCTCCAGGTGTCACCTGATCTGGACACCGTGATCTACACACTGGCCGGATTGGAGGGCCCACAGGGCTGGGGGCGTGCCGACGACAGCTTCGTTGCCAACACCGAGCTGGCCCGATTCGGTGTCGACAACACATTTCGACTGGGTGACCTCGATCTGGCGCTCAAGATCTACCGGACCGGCCGGCTTGGCGCCGGTGACCCGCTCTCAGAGGTGACGGAGTCGATCCGAACCTCGTTCGGGCTCGACGTGAAGGTCCTCCCCGCCTCGGACGACATGATCCGAACCATGGTGAACGTCGAGGGCGGGCATCAGCTCACCTTCAGGGAGTATTTCGTCGACCGTGGGCACCAGGATCACGTGATGGGCCTCGAATTCGCCGGGGCGGCCACGGCCCAGCCGGCCCCGGGCGTCGTGGCGTCGATCAACGGGGCCGATCTCGTAGTGATCGGCCCTTCCAACCCACCTCTGTCGGTCTGGCCGATATTCGCCATCCGAGACCTCGCCGAGGCCGTTCGTCGCCACCCACGGGTCGTGGCGGTCAGCCCCCTGATCGGCGGGCGCGCCCTGAAAGGCCCGGCAGACGTGGTTCTGTCAGATCTCGGGCTGGGAGCCGGCACCGAAAGCGTGATCGCTGCCTACCGGGGGATGATCGAAACCCTGGTGGTGGACACCACTGACCGGGCCGATGTGGGCGAAATCGACGGTGTGAGAGTCATCGCCCTCGACACGAGGATCGTCGACGCGGAGTCGGCGTCCGCCCTGGCCCGGGCGATACTGGCCCTGTGACCCTCGAAGTTCTGCCCCTGCTCGGCATCGGAGCCGTCCGGCCCGGAGACGATGTAGTGGACGTCCTGGCCGGCGCACTCGAGCCGTTGTCGCCGCGGGAAGGCGACTTGCTCGTCGTCACCCACAAGATCGTGTCCAAGGCCGAGGGCCGGGTGGTGGAGATGACGGGCGACGAAGAGCTGTTCAAGCGCGCCCTGGTCGAGTCGGAGGCGGTCTCGATCCTGAGGCGGCGCGGGAACCTGTTGATCGCCGAGACCAAACACGGGTTCATCTGTGCAAATGCGGGGGTCGACCGCTCCAATGCCGAGCCAGGGACCATGATCCTCCTTCCGGAGGACCCGGACCGGTCGGCCCACCGAATCCGGGCCAAGCTGCACCGCCGGATCGGCGTCGACCTACCGGTCATCATCTCCGATACGTTCGGCAGACCCTGGCGCCGCGGCCTCACCGACATCGCGATCGGCGTATCCGGGCTGGAAGCGGTGGTCGACCTGAAGGGCACCACGGACTGGACCGGGCAAGAGCTCCACGTCACCGAGGTTGCCGTCGCCGACGAGATCGCCTCCGCTGCCGACCTGGTGATGGGCAAGGCTGCCGGGATCCCGGCGGCCTTGGTCCGAGGCTACGAGGGGCCCCGAGGTGAAGGACGTGGCCGCGACCTGGTGAGATCGCCCGATGAGGACCTGTTCCGATGATCGGGTTCGGGACGACCTGCGGTCAGGCTCCCGGCCGCCCCAGGCCCCAGTAGTCGAGGCCTACTGCCCGCACCTTCTTGGGGTCCAGGATGTTGCGTGAGTCAACGACCCGGTGTCCCCGCATCGCCGCAGCGACCGCGCTCATGTCGACAGTCACGAACTCGGGCCACTCGGTGGCGATCAGAAGGACGTCGGCATCCGCCGCGGCCGAGATGGGGTCGTCCGCCATGGTCAGGGCCTCGGTGCTCGCCTCGGGGTCATAAGCGACCACTTCGGCGCCGTCGGTCTGGAGGAGGGCGGCGATCCGCACCGCAGGCGACTCCCTCACGTCGTCGGTGCCGGCCTTGAAGGCCACTCCCCACATGGCCACTCGCCGGCCCCTCAGCCCGCCTCCTGCCGCCTGCCGAACCTTGTCCGCCACCCGTCGTCTCTGCTCCTCGTCGGCCACGATGACGGCCCGGAGCAGCTCGAAGTCGTACCCGGCGTCCTCGGCGACAGCGATCAGGGCGGAGGTGTCTTTCGGGAAACACGATCCTCCATAGCCGGGGCCTGGTTGCAGGAAATGAGGGCCGACTCGATGATCCATGCCCAAACCCTCGACCACGTCGATTATGTCGGCGCCGACCGCCTCACAGACGTTGGCGAGTGTGTTGACGAAGGTGAGGCGGGTAGCGAGATATGCGTTGGATGCGTACTTGATCATCTCCGCCGAGGTGGGGTCGGTGATCACGACCGGAGCATCCAGAGTGCGATAGAGGTCCGCCACCGCACGGGCATCGACCTCATCCCATGCTCCCACCACGATCCGGTCCGGCTCCATGAAGTCCTCAACTGCCTTGCCCTCCCGGAGAAACTCCGGATGGGAGACGATCCTGGCCGGGCTGCCCTGGTCGGCGAGCCGCTTGCGCAGCGAGGCGACAGTGCCCGGGGGAACGGTCGACTTGACCACGAACACGGTGTCCTCGTCGACTTCGTTGGCCAGCTCGTCGATCACGGCGTGGACATACTTCAGCTCCGCCCGCCCGTCGTCCCCTTCCGGTGTGGGCAAGGCCAGGAAGACGAAACGGGCGCCGGCCACCGCTTCCTTGTTGGAGGCATGGAAGCTGAGCAGGTCCCGCTCCGTGGCACGAGCGAGCAGATCGGGGAGCCCCTGCTCATAGATGGGCACACCACCGCCGCGCAGCAGCTCGACCCGGTCGGCATTCGCCTCTCCGAGGCGAACCCGGTGCCCGAGGTTGGCGAGACCACCACCCGTCACCAGGCCGACGTAGCCGGCTCCGATTATCGCAATGTTCATAGAGCCCCCAATGGTATATCGCGACGGGATGCGATCAGGAGGCGTCGGAGCCCACGATCACGACCGCGTCGTAACCGTTATCGACGGCCCCGTACCGGACTACACCAAAACCGAGTTGCCCGATGATCTCCTCACCCGCGTCACTGCCCTCGGGTACCAGAACAGTCGTGATCGAGTAGTCCCTCTCGTCCGCGTTGCCGACGCCGGCGATCTCGTAGCCGGCCTCGGCAAGACGGTCCGACATGTCCCCGGCGGCACCATCGACCCCGTTGCCGTTCAAGACCTGCACCCGGATCGGACCCTGATCGATGGTCAGGAGCCCGGTGAGGAACCCATCGATCGTTGCCGAGGCCTCTGGCTCATCGGCCCTGACCACTGATGCCCCGCCCACGGTGTCGCCGTATACCGGGAGTGTCTGACCCTCGATGCCACCACTCAGGACGCCCCGGAAGTCCCAGGCAAGGGTGCCGATCGAGGCAGCGGCGAGACGGCCGTCGATCGTCATGTTCTCTGCCATCGACCCCGCGATCTCGCCTGCCTCGGCGATCGAGGCGGGCGACTTGAGCTCGGACAGAATGGCCCTCACCACCTGTTGCTGGCGGTTGGCGCGGCCGAGGTCGCTGGCGTCGACGCTCACCCATCTCTCCCCTCGATATTCCTCGTAGCTGCGGGACCGGGCGAAGGCCAGCGCCTGCTCGCCATCCAGGACCTGAGGGCCGGACTCGATGTTGAGCCCCGACTTCAGGTCACGCGCCGGGTTGGGAAAGGTCATCTCGATCCCACCCAGCTCGTCGACCATCTCGATGAACCCGACGAAGTCGACTTCTACGTAATGGTTGACGTCGATGCCGAGGTTCTCCCGGATGGTCTGCACCATCAGCGACGGGCCGCCGTAGGCGAAGGCGGCATTGATCTTGTCCTCCCCGTGCCCGGGTATCTCCACCCACAGGTCACGGGGCACCGACAGGAGGCGGGCCTCACCGCTGGTGGCGTCGAGACGGACCAGCATGATCACGTCACCCCGCTCGCCGCCGGCCGGGCCGAAGAAAGTCAGATCCTCTATCCCCTCCCGTGAGTCACTCCCCACCACCAGGAACGTGAGGTCCTTCCCGATCGGCTCGCTCAACTCGGCGGTCACCTCGTGATCGGGTTCGGCGAGGGCGAGCACTTCGCTCCCGGTGTTCAGCGCCCAGACCACGCCGAGGGCCCCAACGACCATGATCCCGAACACGGCGACCATGGCGGCTTTCAGCCACCCGGGCAGGCCGCGACGCGGCGCTAGGTGTCGAGGGGAGGATCCGGACATCGTCGACTGAGACGCCGTCAGGCTAGGCACGGGTTCCCCCCAATGTCCGGCAATGGCATCGATAGGCCCGAGAGCGAGGCCTAACCTGCCCGCCCATGGCCGTCCTGCCCCACGAGGGGACACATTCGATCATGTATGGCGGCTGGCCGCTGCCCATCGGATCCAGCCTCCGCACCCAGTATCTGGCCCGGCCGGACGCGGCAGGCAGGTTCCCGGTGGTCCTGATACTCCCCACCCTCGACGGGCTCAGCGGCTTCGAGAAGGACCTGTGCCGGATGTTCGCTCGTTGGGGCGTCGTGGCCATCGGGATCTCCTTCTACCGCCAGGCGGGGGACCCATTGCAGGCCTACGAGGCCCTCCCCGATCGCCAGGCCATGAAGGATCTCGACGAGATCCACGAGTTCATCGTCTCGGATGACGTCGGCTGGGCAGTTTCTGGCGACGTCGGGGTGCTCGGTCTCGACGTGGGAGGTCGTTTCGCATTGATCGGGGCCGCCACCAGGCCTTGGGTACGTTCGGTTGCCGTCGCCTATGCCCCGCTCACCGGCGACGAGGGGCGTGAGTATCACGTCGCCAATTACCTCGACAACCTGCCTGTGCCCGTGCTCGGCCTATATGGGACCGAAGACGATCTCATCGCCGTGGAGACGGTCGACGAGGCACAGCGGAGGAACGATCACGGGCAGTGGCTCCTCTACGAGGGTGCGGGTCACTCTTTTCTCGACGCCGATTCCGACAGCTACGACGCCGACGCCGTCTCCGATGCCTTCCCGCGTCTGGTCGAGTTCTTCAAGACCACACTGCCCCCGGCCGAGGAGATCGACCTGGGCTGAGCCGTGGCGGCGTGATCGGGATCCAGGAGGTCGTATTCCGCACGTCCCGGTCCCGATCTCGAGTCGGTCAACCCCTCACGTGGCTGACTACACCGGAGGTAATGGTCACGCGCCGGCCGTCGATCTCGACGACCAGTCCTCCATCCTCATCGATGTCGACGGCGCGGCCGCCGCCATCGGGCTCCCAGGTGATCTCGTGGCCAACGGTGTCACAGAGTCGGCGGTACTCCTCCAAGGGCCAGCCCTCGGCCTCGATCAAAGAGAACAGCTCCGCAGCCCAGAGACCCGCGATCGGAGCATGCGCCCCGTCACCGGGGTCGGAATCACGTAATGCGGATACGCCACCGGGAGGGTCGGGCCACCACAGGTTGACGCCCAGCCCGACCACCACCATCCCTGAGGACCGCTCCACCAGGATCCCACCTGCCTTGGCCCCACCCGAGACGATGTCATTGGGCCATTTCAGGCTGACCGCCCCGATCGCCCTCGCCGCCGCCACCCCCGCCATCAGCGAAAAAGGCCGTCGATCCTCATCCGGGCGGCGAAAAGCGGCCGACACGGCCAGTGCCCGCGGCGCGGTCTCCCAGACTGCACCGCTCCTTCCCCGTCCTGCCGACTGGCGCCGGGCGGACACGACCGCCGGGAGCGGGCCGAGTCGGGCCCGGGCCAGGTCCTGGGTCGATGAGACCTCTTCCTCCCAGAATTGCAAATAGGGTGTAGCCATCTCGTCTCCTGACGAGTCGGAAACGTGAGATTACGGAGGAGTCTTGGGGACCGAGGCGCGGATCGAGCGACTCAGGGAGCTACGCGAGGAGGCCCTGCATGCAGGAAGCCAGCGCGCCATCGCCCGACAGCACGAGCAAGGGAAACTCACCGCGCGGGAACGGCTCGATGCGCTCCTCGACAAGGGCTCGTTCCAGGAGATCGACCAGTTCGTCAGGCATCAGTCGTCGGGCTTCGGGATAGAGGACAAGCGCCCGCTAGGCGATGCCGTCGTGACCGGGCACGGGACGATCGACGGCCGGCCCGTCTTCGTATTCGCCGAGGACTTCACCGTGTTCGGGGGGAGTCTGAGCAAGGTCGTGGCGGACAAGATCTGCAAGGTGATGGACATGGCGCTCGACACCGGGACGCCCTTGATCGGCCTCAAGGACTCCGGCGGGGCAAGGATCCAGGAGGGCATCGCCTCGCTGGACGGCTACGGGAGGATATTCGAGCGCAACGTGCGGGCCTCGGGTGTGATCCCCCAGGTCTCGGTGATCATGGGACCTTGCGCCGGTGGCGCGGTCTACTCACCGGCGTTGACCGACTTCGTGTTCCAGGTCGACCAGACCAGCCACATGTTCATCACCGGGCCCGACGTCATCAAGGCGGTAACCGGTGAGGAAGTGACAATGGAGGAGCTGGGTGGGGCTGCCGCCCATGCCTCCAAGTCGGGGGTGACCCACTTCGTCTACCCGACCGGCATCGACGCCCTCGAGGCGGTGCGATATCTGATGTCGTATCTCCCCCGCAACAACATGGAGCTGCCCCCGTACTTCGCCCCCACCGACCGGCCCGACAGGCTCGACGACTCGCTGGACTCGATCATCCCCGACTCGGCCAATCAGCCGTACGACATGGTCGAGCTGTTGGAGACCGTTCTCGACAGCGGCGAGTTCCTCGAGGTCCATGAGCTGTGGGCCAGGAACATCGTGGTCGGGTTCGGGAGGCTCGATGGGCACGCCGTGGGCGTCGTCGCCAACCAGCCGTCGATCCTGGCGGGGACCCTCGATATCGAGGCTTCGGAGAAGGCCGCTCGCTTCGTGCGCTTCTGCGATGCATTCAACGTGCCGATCATCACCTTCGTGGACGTGCCCGGGTTCCTCCCCGGGGTCGACCAGGAGCACCACGGGATCATTCGACACGGAGCCAAGCTGCTCTATGCCTACTGCGAGGCCACGGTGCCCAGGATCAGCGTGATCACGAGAAAGGCTTACGGGGGGGCCTATCTGGTGATGAATGCTCGTGGCATCAGAGCGGACCTGGTCTTCGCCTGGCCGTCGGCGGAGATCGCCGTCATGGGCGCCCAGGGTGCGGTCAACATCATCCACCGCCGTGAGATATCCGGCACCGATGATCCCGAGAAGACCCGGACCGAGCTGATCTCTGATTACGAGGAGAAGTTCAACAACCCCTATGTGGCCGCCGAGCTGGGGCTCGTCGACGAGGTGATCGAGCCCCGTGAGACCCGCTACAAGCTGATCCGGGCCCTCGAGGTCCTGCGCACCAAGAGAGAATCTCTCCCCCCGAAGAAGCACGGGAACGGGCCTCAGTGATGAAGAGCCTGCTCGTCGCCAACCGCGGCGAGATCGCCGTCAGGGTCATTCGAACCGCCCGGGAGATGGGGATGCGGACCATCGCCATCTACTCCGAGCTCGATAGGGACTCCCTCCATGTGGATCTGGCCGATGAGGCCTGGAACGCCGGGCCGGCGCCCGCCGCCGAGAGCTATCTCAACCAGAACAAGATCCTGCAGATCGCGCACGACTCGGGCGCGGAGGCGATCCACCCCGGCTATGGGTTTCTCTCCGAGAACGCCACCTTCGCCCAAGCGGTCAGCGACGCCGGGATCGCATGGGTGGGCCCGCCGGCGCAGGCTATCGAGGCCATGGGCGACAAGATCACGTCGCGCCGCAACGCCGAGAAGTTCGGCGTTCCCACGGTCCCCGGTGTCACCGATCCTGTCACCTCGGTGGCCAGGGCCGGCTCACTGGCCGACCAGTTCGGGTATCCGATCGCGATCAAGGCGGCCCACGGTGGTGGTGGCAAGGGCCTGCGGGTCGTCCGCGGGCCGGAGGAGCTCGACGACGCCTTCGAGGGAGCGAGACGTGAGGCGGATGCCTATTTCGGCAATCCGGAGGTCTATGTCGAGAAGTACCTGGAGCGTCCCCGCCATGTCGAGGCTCAGGTCCTGTTCGACAAGAACGGAAAGGGAGTGTTCCTCGGCGAGCGGGACTGCTCGGTCCAGCGTCGTCATCAGAAGCTGATCGAGGAGACACCTTCGCCAGGTCTCAGCGTGAAGCAGCGCCGGGCCCTGGGCCGGGCCGCTCTGGCCGCGGGCAGGTCGTGTGGGTACGTCAACGCGGGGACCGTCGAATTCCTCGTCGACGTCTCGGGGGACTTCTACTTCCTCGAGATGAACACCCGGCTCCAGGTCGAGCACACGGTCACCGAGATGGTCACCGGGCTCGACCTGGTGGAGTGGCAGCTGAAGATCGCCGCCGGAGAGGAGCTCGGCTTCGACACCGTCGACACGCGCGGGCACGCAATCGAGTTCCGGATCAACGCCGAAGACCCCTTCAACCAGTACCTGCCCACCCCGGGGCAGGTCGTGGAGTGGCAGGAGCCGGCCGGGCCAGGGGTGCGCGTCGATTCCTGGATAACTCCGGGCACCAATGTGTCCCAGTACTACGACAACCTGATGGCGAAGCTGGTGGTGTGGGCACCGGACCGTGCCCATGCGATCAGCAAGGGACGGAGAGCCCTCGAGGAGTTCCGAGTGACCGGAGTCGCCTCCACGATTCCCGCCCTTCTCGCCGTGCTCTCACATCCGGACTTCATCAACGGGACACATCACACCAAGTGGATGGAGGAGAGCTTGGACCTGGGAGGAGGCGATCCCAACGCCACCCCCTCCCTGCCCGAAGATGAGAACCTCGCCCGGCGTGACATCACGGTGGAGGTCGGGGGCAGGAGGTTCGCCGTGAGCTACTGGGCGCCGGAGCCCGCCGCCGGCGCAATTAGGCGTCGCCCACCCAAGCTCCAGCTCACCGGAGCGGTCGCCCAACCGGACGGGGTCGTCACTGCTCCGATGCAAGGCACCATCGTCAAGGTTCATTTCGCTGCCGGGGCGGCGGTTAGCGAGGGCGATCCGATCTGTGTCCTCGAGGCCATGAAGATGGAGAACGAGGTGCGCTCCCCCAGCACCGGCGAGCTGGTCGACCTGCGAGTCCAACCCGGCGACACGGTGACCCCGGGTCAGGTCATCGCAATCGTGAAGTAGGGACTGCGCCAACCCTGGCTAGGCGCTTTCTGATTGGCGGGGCCCCGTCACTCCGCCGCGTCGGAAATGGCTTCTGTCATGGTCGGGTGAGCCATAAGGGTTTCCACCAGTTGCTTGACCGTGACATCGGCTTGGACGGCCAGGGTGAGAACCCCGATCAGCTCCGAGGCCCGATGACCGACGATGGTGCCGCCGAGCACCACCCCGGTGGCAGGGTCGGAGGTCAACTTGACGAAGCCCCTGGTGAAATGTTGCAGCACCGATCGGGCGTTGGCGGCGAAGGGGACCTTCATCGTCCGAACCTTGCGGCCCTGAGCCGCCGCCTCGACGTCGACCAACCCGACCGAGGCGATCTCGGGCTCGGTGAAGATGGCCTCGGCCACCTTCGAGTAATCCAGCGGGGTCACCGGTAGGTCCAGGGCATGGCGAGCGATCTTCCGTCCCTGCATCGAGGCAACGGAAGACAGGGGCATCTGACCGGTGACGTCACCGGCGGCGTAGATGTGTGGGACGGAGGTCCTCTGGTACTCGTCGACTTCGATGTAACCGTTGCTCGCGGCGATGCCGGCCTCCTCGAGCCCGAGCCGGTCGGTGAGCGGCACCGATCCCACCGCGAGTAGGGCGTGTGACCCGTGCAGGACCCTCCCGTCGTCGCAGAACACCGAGATACCGGAGCCGTCGACATCGATCTTCTCGGCTCGGGCGCCGAACGCGAGGTGGACCCCTCTCTCGATGAAATCCTCCTCGAGCACGGCCGCCACCTCGGCATCACGCAGCGGGAGGATCTGCCGCCGGGACACGACCAGGCTCACCTTCGACCCGAGGCTCTCGAAGATGTGAGTGAACTCCACGCCCGTCACCCCCGAGCCGATGATCACGACATGCTCGGGCACCTCATCGAGGTCGTAGCAATCCCTGGTCGTCAGCACCCTCTCCCCGTCGACGGGCGCCCAATCCGGGACACGCGGCGCCGACCCGGTGGAAACCATGGCCCGGTCGAAGCCGATCCGGCGCTCTCCCGAGTCGGTCTCGACGACGACCTCGTGGTCCGACACGAATCGGCCGTGGCCGGAGACCAGGTCGACCGCCTGCGAATCGAGCAACTCGAGCCAGTTGCGGTTGATGTCGCCGGTGATGACCCGGATGCGCTCGGCCAAGACGCCCATGTCCACGCGGGTGGGCTCGGTGGCAAGACCCAACTTGGCCGCGTTGCGCACAGAGGAATGCCGCAAGGCGCTGGCCGCCATCGTCTTGGAGGGGATGCAGTCCCAGAGATGGGCCGCGCCGCCGACGATCTCCTTCTCGATGAGGGTCACGCGGCCGCCCTTGGAAGCGGCGGTCGTCGCCGCCTGGGTCCCGGCCGGCCCGCCGCCGATTATCAGAAGATGTCGTCTCGAGTCGCTCATATCAGCCTGTTGCTCAGGTCGGACGGTAGACACCGAACACCGCCCGGAGACGATTCGACACCTCGCCCACCGTGGCTCCCTCCCGGAGGGCAGCCTTCATGGGGTAGAGCAGATTGCCGGACGACCCCGCCTTCTGCTCGAGCTCGGCGAGTGCATCTTCGACCGCCCCCTCGTCACGCCCCGCCCGCCAGCCGGCGAGCCGACGCCGTTGCTCGTCCTCGAGCGCCGGATCGACCTCGAGGACGGGGACGGCTGCGGTGTCCTGGCCACCGAATCGGTTCAACCCCACGACGACGCTCGTGCCCTCCGCCTGCCGCTTCGCCTCTGCGTACGCCGAGTCCTCGATCTG
>JBMDXS010000006.1:0-3046 GCA_048595045.1 Acidimicrobiia bacterium | reverse complement strand
AGGTCCAGGGCCGTGGTCGGCTCGTCGGCGATGAGTAGGTGGGGATCACATGCCAGGGCCATGGCAATGAGCACCCGCTGGCGCTGGCCGCCGGAGAGCTCGTGCGGATACGACTCGGCGCGTGCTGCGGGCAGTCCCACCCGTCTCAGGAGGTCCACCACGCGAACCTTGGCGGCGTCTTCGTCGGCAACCGTGCGATGCAGCGACATCGGCTCGGCTATCTGGTCCCCGACCGTCTGCACCGGGTTGAGAGCGTGCAGTGCCCCCTGGAACACGATGGCGCCGGCCGTCCAACGGACCGCCCTGAGACCGCCGGGCGTCAAGCCGAGCACGTCCTTGCCGTCGAGTGTGATGTGGCCAGTGACCTCGGTGCCGGCCGGCAGCAGGCGGAGGATGGAGTTGGCCAGAGTCGACTTGCCGCAGCCCGACTCGCCGGCGAGACCCAGAGAGCCCCCTTTCTCGATGTCGAGGCTCACCCTCCGCACCGCGGGGACGGCACGGCCCTGGGTGTGATAGGTGATGCTCAGATCGCGAATCGACAGCAGGGCGTCGCTCATCGTGAGCGGCTCAGCCTGGGATTGGCGATCTCCTCCAGGGTACGGCCGATCAGTGTGAAGGCCAGCACTACCGCGAGGATGCCCAGGCCGGCCGGTAGGAAGTACCACCAGGCATTACGGGCCATCGCCCCGTTGACGAAGGCCTCTTCCAGCGTCTTTCCCCATGAGGCGGCCGAAGGATCGCCCAGTCCGAGGAAAGAGAGCGTGGTCTCGGTCAGGATGGAGATCGGGACTGCCAGGGTGGCATTGGCCAGGATCAATCCCGACACGTTGGGCAGGATGTGATGGGCGACGATGTGCCCCCCGCCCGCGCCGAGAGACCGAGCGCGGTCGACGAACAGACGCTGCTTCACGGTGAGGACCTGCGCCCTCACCAGTCTCGCGGTGGACGGCCAGGAGGTGATCCCGATCACGAAGATGATGTTCCACACGTTCCGACCCAGCACCGAGGCGAGGACGATGGCCAATGGGAGGAACGGGATCACCAGGAACCATTCGGTGACCCTCATGAAGACGGCATCGACCTTTCCGCCCACGAAGCCGGCGACGATGCCGACCACCGACCCGATGAGGATGGTGAGGACCGTCGCCGCCAGACCGACGAAAAGACTCACCCGTGAGCCCCAGACGAACTGGGCCCAAACCGAGCGACGGATGTAGTCGGTCCCCATTGGGGGGAAGGTCGACGGTGGTCCCCACTGCGGGTTGCCCTGGGCCCTGGCGTATACCGGGTTCAGTTCTCTCATGTCGGCCAGCAGCGGCGCGGCCAACGCCACAGCCACGAACACCAGAAGCACGGCGAGACCGATCATCCCCTGGCGGGAGCCGCGGAACTGCGCCCACACCCTGGACACGGTCGCCCGACGTCGCAGCATCGCGATACTGGTCAAATCTCCTCCACTCTCGGGTCGAGCCAGGAGTAGGTGATGTCGGCGATCAGGTTGAACACGATCACTGCCGCGCTGAACAGGAGAAAGAGGGCCTGGAGCATGGGTAGATCCGGTCCCCTGATGGCGTCCGCGGTGGCCTTGCCCAGGCCGGGCCAGGAGAACACCGCCTCCACCGCAATCGCCCCGGAAAGGACGAATCCGAAGTTGATCGCCGTCAGGGTCACCACCGGGAGCAGCGCGTTGGGCACCGCGTGCCGGTTGCGCACCCTCACATCACGCAGACCCTTGGCCCGCGCCACGGTGAGGTAATCCTCACCCATGACGTCGAGCAGCGAGCTCCTGGTCACCAGGGTGTATTCGCCCAGGTAGGCCAGGGTCAGGGTCAGAGCGGGGAGGAACATGTGATAGGCCTGGTCGATCAGCCGTGCCAGTCCGGTCTCGCTGGACCCGGCGGTGGTGATCCCGCCCACCGGAAACCACCCCAGCACCACGGCGAACAGGACAAGCAGGATCATGCCCAGCCAGAAGTCGGGCATCGAGTAGAAGACCATCGTGCTGCTCGTGATCGAGTGGTCCTTCCAGGTGTTCCGTCTCCAGGCGGCGACGATCCCGCCAAAGGTGCCGATGACGGCGGAGAGGACCGACGAGATCCCGACCAGCGCCAGCGTGGCGGGGATCGCCCTGACTATCTCGTCCCAAACGGGTTGACGGCTCTGATAGGAGATGCCGAAGTTGAGCTGGGCCGTTTCTCTCAGGTAATAGAGGAACTGGGTGCCGATGGGTTGGTCCAAGCCGAAGGCGACACGCAGGTTGTCGATTGTCGTCTGTGGGACGTTCCTTCCTCGGAACAGCGAGCCAATCGGATCGGTCTGAACCACGCGGAACAGGAAGAAGTTGAAGACGAGCACGAAGACGAGGGTGAGGACCGACCCCAGCACCTTCCGGCCTATGAGTCTTCCTCGCCCCCGTCCCGTCGCTCTGGCGCTGGTCAGGCGCTCACTCCCGCTCGTCGGAGGTCGAGCTACTCCTCCTTGCCACGAAGACTCCGGCCAGGATCACCACGACGGCTGCGATACCACCCCAGAGCAGCCAGTTGATATCGGACCCTCCCGTGTCGGCGCCGATCGGGGCGAGTTGGACGTAGCTGGGTGAGCTGTTGCTGAACATCACCGGACCGATGTCGGCGGGCTGCTTGACCCAGCCCTCGAAGGTGTCGGTTCGATAAGCCTGGAGATCGGGCGCGATATACATCGGGATGTAGATCGCCGCAGCGTGGAACATCGTCAACATCTCGTGCACGATCTCGAGTCTGCGGTCCGGATCGACCTCCTGGTTCTGTTCCGTGTACAGCGCGTCGTATGCGGGATCGAACCAGTTGGCGTCGTTGTAGTTGCCGATCTCGGCTTCGGTGAAATAGGAGAGCATGGGATCCGGGTCCACGAAGGGGACCCAACCCCAGTAGAAGGTGTCGTAGGTCCCGTCGACGATGACCCCGAAGAGGGCGTCCTGGTCGTAGGCCTCGAGCTCGACGCCGATGCCGATCTCCCCCATCCATCCCACCATCAGATCCCCGATCGAACCGGCCAGGTCGCCATCGGT